>BDSW01000336.1 GCA_002898175.1 bacterium BMS3Abin04 | reverse complement strand
GGTATATGCCGGAAATTCGTACCATAATTCCTCTCGATGATTACAACGTTCCGCGAACATTAAGAAAATTTATGGAGCATTCCGATTTTGAATATAGATTTGACTATAGCATAATTAAAACTGTTAAAAATTGCGCCGACAGAAAAGAGACATGGATATCGCCCGAACTTATAAAAGCATACAAGGGACTGATAAAGAACAACTACTTGCATTCCGTAGAAGTTTACCGAAATAATAATCTGGTTGGCGGATTGTACGGTGTAACTTACAGAGGAGCATTCTTCGGTGAGTCAATGTTCTCTAAGGTTTCGCAAGCATCTAAGTCCGCTTTAGTAATATTACTTAAGCACTTAAGCAAAAAGGGATTTGTTTTATTGGATGTTCAGTTCCAAACGGAACACCTAAAAATGTTCGGGACAGAAGAAATTTCATTTGATGAGTTTCAAACACTTCTTATAAAATCGTATTCTAAAGATGTATCATTCATATAAATGATTTAAATTTGAGTTAGAATATATTTAAGTTCTTAATTTGGAAAAATGTAAGACGAATCTCTTGTTTATATACTTTGGAGGAATTCATTAAAAGACTTTTCCCGTAACGCAGATTTGTAATTTGCGGAAAAGTTTTCATGTCATGCCGGTTTGTGTTTTTTTACAATACCGGCATCTCCTGACTTATTATATTATGAGATTCCGGTATTCTCCTTCGTCGAAACCGGAATGACACGTTCTTCTAACTATATACTTTTTTACTATGTCGCTTAGTTTAGAGGGATGGTGTATGAACAAGATTAAGGGAAAAATAATAGCATAGGAAACATTTCATCGTCAAAAGCATCTTTAATAAAAACAAACGGATATTTTGAAAAATTCTTCGAAAGAAATAATTGAATTTACACTGATTTATAACCGATACAAAACTAAGTTATATAACTATGTATTGCGTATGGTCGGCGACAAAATTATTTGTGAGGATATTATTCAAAATGTCTTTTTAAAGTTATTTGAAAATCTGAACGGACTTAAAAATAAAAACAGCGTCGGTTATTGGCTTTTCAAAACTTCAAGAAACGAAGTCTTTGCATTTTTTAGAAATAAAAAAGTTAGAGTTGACCAACATAATCACGAAAGCATTGAAAATGTAAATGCTAAAGTAGCATTAAACGTAGAAAGTGATTTAGAGTTAAAAGAGATGAAGGAAATAATTTTAAGTGAATTAAACTTGTTGCCGGTCGAGCAGAAGGACGTTTATTTGTTAAAAGAATACGGCGGACTTAGCTACAAAGAAATTGCATCTGTATTGGAAATTGAAGAGGAACTGGTAAAAAGCAGACTTTACAAAACGAGGCAAAAATTAATAAAACGAATTTCTAAAATAATATTATAATTTAATTTTCGATTTCAACATGATGGAAAGTTAATTTGGAGTGATAAATGAGTACAGAAAAAATTAGAGCAACAATAAACAAATATTTTGATAACGAGTTAAGCAAACAAGATGAAATAATTTTATTTACTCAGCTTTCACAAAATGAAGAAGCAAGAGAATATTTTAAACAGCAGAATATTCTTAAAACATCTCTACAGGCATCGGTTTCGGAATTTCCCGAGGAGTTGGAAAAGAGAATTCTTAATTCTATCGGAGAAATAAATAGTCGGCAGAATAGTCCAAGTTTTATAAAAAAGTATTTACCGGTTGCTATATCTTCGGGAGTTGCTCTGCTGCTTTTACTTATGTCGTTATTATTCTATTCAAAAACATTAAATTATAAAGAGCAGTTAAACGCTACCATTTGGCAGGTAAATAAGCAGCAGCAGATGATTCAATTGCTGTTCAACAGTTTACCTACCGCTGAAGTAAAGGGATACTTAAAAAATCAAGTAATTATAACACCAAAAATGTGAGGTGAAAGATGAAAAGATTAGTTTCAATATTATTTCTCATTCTATTGTTGGCTTCGTGTGGACAAAAGAAAAGTAAAATAGAAGTACTTAAAAATTACGACGCAAGTTATTTTGATGCACATTTTGCCCAACTATCTGTCGAACCAACAGATAAAACGAAAGAGTTAAACTTTGAAGGAAAATTAGAATCAATACTTCTTGATCTTCACAAAAAGAACCCTAATAAAAAAATGTATTATCCTATTGGATATAGATTATATGTTGGTAAATCTGGTAAAATAGAAAAGATAATGATAAAAGATAGATATTCTAAAGGCTATGTTATGGGAATGATATCATCAACTCCTAAATTAAAGGAAGAGAACGTTTTTTCGGATAGTAAATTATTAACTTTGAAACTACTTCCAATTTTCGAAATGTTAAAATTTCAACCATCAAAACTTCATAATAAAACAGTACCGTTTAGAATTGATTTAGATGCAATTGGAGTTGTTAACGAAGATGGAAGTATTAAATTAAAATTAACTAGAAGGTCCGAAGTAAATTTTAATTTTGAATCTATAGGAGAAATTAATGACAACTATTTCGTCGCAGTTGAACAGATGCCAAGTCCTATTGGCGGTATTAGAGGAATCCAAGAAAAAATAGTTTATCCTGAAATAGCTAAGAGAGCAGGTATACAAGGTAGAGTTTTTATTAAAGCGTATATCAACGAAAATGGAGATGTTGATAAAGCTGAAGTTATTAAAGGGATTGGGGCAGGTTGTGACGAAGTAGCAATGAAAGCGGTAAAAGAAACTAAATTTATTCCGGGAAGACAAAGAGGGAAAGCTGTTAAGGTTCAGGTTTCAATTCCAATATTATTTAAACTGGATGGAACAAAAAATAGCTCTAATATTCATTTTTTATTGAAAAGAACTAATAAAATGAAAGGTGAAACTGCAAAGATAACCGGAAGAGTATTTAATTCTAAGAATATTCAACCAATTCCGGGAGTAAGTATAATGTTATTGGGCACTCAAATTGGAGCGGCAACAAATGAAAAAGGTGATTATTTAATTACAAATATTCAACCCGGGCAATACAGTTTAATATTTTTAGGTTATCCGTATGGCAAAAGTGAGTCAAAAAAGTTTACATTTAAAGCGGGTCATGAATACTCGATTGATATTGCTGTAAACAAGTAGCAGTTCTTAAAACATTTTTAGCTGATTTAATCTTCTCGTTTCCAAAGATGGTATCTATTAAAAAGATGCCATCTTTAATTCCTCAAAATTTAAAATAAACTAAGTTCCTTTAAGGAACTTAGTTTATGAAAGGAATCATTAATTGAATATTTGCAAACCTATTATTTTTTCGTAAATAATAGAGATCGGCGGAACTGAAAAGAATTATAATAAATTAAAATTCACTCCGCTAATTATCCATCTTCCTGGTAACGGAACGCCGGCAATATCATCATAAATTTTATTAAAAAGATTTGTTGCTTTAACAAATATATTAAAGTTTATAAAGTTTTTTGAAAGTTTTGTATCTACTACAAAATGATTTTGAGAATTTAGTCTGTCCTCATACTTTACCGCCCAACTTTGCGTAATATCAAACGGAAGCTTGCTATTTATTTGCAAAATTACTTGATGTCTTAAATATTCCAAAGTATATCTGGACTTTAACTTGGCATTAAGCTTATCGGAATTTAGAAAAGTGTAACTTAATCGTATAGTTTTTAAGGGAAATGATTTATCAAGCAAACTAAAATTCAGCGAGGTGTTAAATTCTAATCCGCGTGTTGTAATTGAGGATATATTTTGTACTTCCCATTTGTCATTGTTGTTCGTTTCAACCCAATCGATAAGATTCTTACCATCTTTAACGAATAAAGTAAGATTAAAATTTGAAAAACCATGATTAAAATTCATTCCGAATTCATAGTTAGTAGTTTCTTCCGATTGTAAATTCGAATTACCCTTTGTAACCGGGTCGTTGTAAAATTGTTCCGTATATGTAGGAACTCTAAAAGCTTTTCCGAAGTTAGCATAAAGTTTTAGATTGCTAAAAGGTAAATATGAAATATCAAAACCCGGCCAAAGTTTCCACCCGGTATTTGAATAATTGTATAAAAAACTTCCGATATTAATATTTATTGTTGAAACTAAGTTTGCGCTCTGTTCAAAGAAAATCCCTTTGCGTTCACGATTGTGAATTCCCAAGTTGTTGCTTGTAATCTTATCTACAACGTATTCTACACCGAAACTAGTGCTGCCGAAATAATTTTTGAGTGTTACCTGCATTTCACTTCCAAACACATTTGTACGATGGTTATTCTTGTAAAATTCGGGATTATCTTTGTTTAATAAAAACTTATCGTCGTTTCTGCGCCAGTAAACTTTTGGCGAAAAATAAAATTTACCTAAATTAAATTCAGAAATAAGAGCTGCAAATTTCGTTTTAGTTTTTTCGGCTTGATTTGGAAATCTATTTGTATAAAAGCTGTTTGCTCCAAAGTCCTTTTCAGTATAACCTAAAATAGTTTTTAGAACAGAGTTGCTGAAATTGAAGGAGCTAATTAAGGAAATATTTATATTCTCAAAATTTGTATTAAATCTGTATCCATCCGATTTACTTTTGGACATTGAAAAAAAATGATTTGTATTTGAAAGTTTTGTTGATCCGTTTATATCAAATTTATAATACGAATTACTTCCGCCCATCAAACCAACGTTCAGATTATTTGACGCATTACTTTTGGTGATGATATTTATTACTCCACCCAAAGCATTACTCCCGTGTATTCTGGAACCTTGACCTTTTAGAATTTCTATACGCTCAACCACATCAAGAGAGATTGGTAAATTCATATTATGATGAGCAGTTTGCGGATCGGTTATTTTTGTCCCGTCGATTAAGATCAAAGTTTGTTCTGATGTTCCGCCTCTAATTGAAATATCTGCCTGTACTCCTTCAGGCCCGCGTTGTTTTACGTCCACACTGTTTACATATTCAAGCGCTTCTTGCACAGTTGTAATTGGTAATTTATCCAGCTCGCTGATTGTAAGAATGGATATTGTTCTCCCTAATTTATCAAATGTAACAGGTGTCCTATTTGATGTAACTACTACACTGTCTAACTGGTATTTTAAGTTGGTTTGACCAATAAGAAGATTTATGTAGCAGGAAAAGTATAAAAGGGTTAGTAAATTTAAGAAGCTTTTCATTGACAATAACTTATCTGAGAAATTAAATACAAACTAAGTTCCTCAAAGGAACTTAGTTTGTATTGAGGCAAATTGTTTTAAACTCATAGACTTATAATATCGCTGTAAATAATAAAAACCATTAAAAGTAAAAGTATTACAAATCCGAAATTCTGGATGGCAATTTTTGCTTTTACGGGAAGCTCTCTTCCCATAATTCCTTCAATAAGAATAATAACAAAATGTCCGCCGTCTAAAGCTGGGAAAGGAAGAATGTTAATTATAGCCAAACTTAAACTAAGCATTGCCAGGAAGAATAAAAAAGTAATTATTCCGGCATCTGCCGATTGAGCAGCATATTTTGCAATTTTTACAGGCCCGCCGAATGCAGAACTGAATTCAACATCTCCATTAATTATATTCCCGACCATAGAAAAGGTGAGCATTGTGTAACGACCGATATTTTTAACAGATTGATTTAACGAACCCCAGAATCCATATTCGGCTTTTTCAACCGGTCCCGTATAAATATCTCTAATTGCAACGCCGATTTTGCCTGAAATTCCGGGATTAGCGGTAATTGCAACTGTATCTTTTCCCCGCAAGGTTAAAATAGAAAGGTCTTTATTCTTGCTGGAAGAAATGATTTTTATTAGTTGTGCACTATTTTCAATCGGGATATTGTTTATTTTTAGAAAAATATCACCCGCTTTTATTCCTGCTGTTTCTGCCGGGGAATCTTTCATAACTTCTTCAATTAAAGGTTTCGTATAAGAAATGGGCAGAAACGATCCGCTTTTAATCACTTTTTTAGAAATTAAACTACTTGGTAAGCTTAATGATGTATCTTTACCTTTTCTTTCAATTTCAACTTTAATATCTTTTCCTATGTCCTCAACAAAAGCAAGATTCATATCCTGCCAGTTTTTTACTTTTTTACTTCCAACAGCAATTACTTTGTCGTGCGTTTTAAACCCAACTTTTGCTGCAAGGCTGGTATCTTGCACGGTTCCGATTTTTGTTGTTTTAATTATTTGTCTTCCCTGGTAAAAATTAATACCCCAAAAAATTGCCACGGTTAAAACGAGATTCATCATTACACCGGCAGTAATCACGAATAATTTTTGATAAGTAGGTTTTGCTCTGAATTCATAGGGCTTGGGTTCTTCTTCGGCAAATTTTGTATCAAAGCTTTCATCTACCATGCCGGCAATTTTAACGTAGCCGCCCAACGGAAGTAAAGCCACTCTATAGTCGGTATGGCCTTGACCGTCAAAGTCTTTTGGTAAATTTCCCCAAACAAATCCGGTTAATTTGTTCCATCCGAATAATCTTTTGCCCATTCCAAGCGCAAACACATCAACTCTCATTTTGCATATTTTTGCAGCGGCAAAGTGGCCGAATTCGTGAACAAATACCAAAATGCCTATAGTTATAATAAAATAAATTACATATTCCATGTATATTCCATCTCCTTAATTAAAAATTTTTGATGCCAATTCTCTGGTTTGACGGTCGCACTCTAAAATTGTTTCTAAATTTAAATCAAAATTGTTTGAGACTTTGTTTAACGACTCTTCGATTAATTGCGGTATTTGTAGGAAAGTAATTTTTCCTCCTAAAAACTTTTCAACTGCAATTTCATTTGCTGCATTCAGTATACAAGGAGTTATTCCGCCAAGTTCCATTGCATTAAAAGCTAAACTTAAACATTTAAATTTTTGTTCGTCAGGTTCAAAAAATGATAAATGGTGCAATTTTGGAAAATTTGTTTTTACAAAATTGCTTTTGAATCTTTCCGGGTAAGTTAATGCGTATTGAATCGGTATGCGCATATCGGGAATGCTTAATTGTGCTTTAATAGATCCGTCAATAAACTCGACCATCGAATGAATTATGGATTGCGGTTGAATTACTACATCAATTTTATCTCTGTTCAAATTAAATAGCCAATGCGCTTCAATAACTTCGAGACCTTTATTCATCATTGTTGCAGAATCTATGGTTACTTTATTTCCCATATCCCAATTAGGATGATTCAGAGCTTGTTCTATAGTTGCGGTTTTTAATTCATCTACAGATTTATTCAAAAACGGTCCGCCTGAAGCAGTAACAATTAATTTTTTTATTTCGTTGTACTTTTCGCCGACAAGACATTGAAAAATTGCGCTGTGCTCGGAATCGACAGGGATTAATTCTGCGCTATATTTTTTGGCTAAATCAATCACAATTTCTCCGGCAGCCACAAGCGTTTCTTTATTAGCCAGGGCTATTCTTTTACCGCGTTTGATACCTTCAATTGTTGGAAATAATCCTGCAAATCCCACCAGAGCAGAAACAAGGATATCATAATTCCCGTTTTGGGTAATTTCAATCAATCCTTCTTCCCCTTCCAGAATTGTACATATATTTCCGATTCTATTTCTAAGTTCAGCTGCTTTTTCCTTGTTTTTTACAACTGCAAATAAAGGTTTGAACTCAAGAATTTGCTGTTCAAGCAGATCAATATTATTATTGGCTGTAATTGCTTCGATGACGAACTGATTACCGAGATTTTTTACAACATCTAATGTATTTAATCCTATCGATCCTGTTGAACCTAATATTGTAATGCGCTTCATACCAACTTTTTAAAAGTTTTTAAACTATTAATAATACTAAATTAATTGAACAAAAATAAGCGGTATTCCGGTTTGTGATGTTTAGAATATTTTATTCCCGGTGCGGGAAGATGAAAGAGATCGATCGTACTTTTAATTAGTTTTGAATTTTTACCGGAAGAACTAAATAACGAGGATATGTTAAAATCAATACCAAATACAAATTCCCGTCTGTTTCCGTTATTTGCCACACTGAAACCAACAGCGGGTTGAATAAGCTCGGGCCATTCAAATCCCAATTTATTTCCAATAAGATTATGCATATTTATAGTAAGCCAATAAATATGTGCATCGTAATCTTCGGTAAAACGGGGAGGAAATCTAAGTCCTTTTGTCGGAATGAAACTCCATTTAATGTTGAAATTGTTAAGAAACGGAAACTGATCCTGCAGAAATCCGTAAGTCAATCCGCCAAGATTAAAAACCAAATCCTGATAATCAAAACCGAAATTTGAAAATCCGTCTCCCAATTCTATTAACAATGCTATGCCGCTGCTTGCACCGAACGAAAACCATTTAGCAAAACTTTCGGAATGACCGCCCCATAATAGAATATTTTTAGATTCTTTATAGAAAAAATAGGAAGTATAAAAATGACCGATTTTATCAATTCCTAAAATTCCGG
>BDSW01000335.1 GCA_002898175.1 bacterium BMS3Abin04 | reverse complement strand
CGCCCAAGATTCTACCAAAACGTATAAGTTAAAAGAAATTACGGTTAGCGGAAAGGAATTTGTGGAACCGAAATCTATCAGTATAATTAATAAAAGCATTATTACTAATTCAGATGCAAATTCGGTTAGCGAAATTGCAAAATATATTCCGTCAATAAAGCTTCAAACAAATTCACGGGGAGAAAGCCAGTTTTTCTTGCGTGGTTACGGCGTGCGACAACTAGCTTTGTTTTTCGACAATGTTCCGCTAGCCATTCCTTGGGATAACAGAATTGATTTAAGTTTAATACCAACGGGATCATTAAGTTCGATTACCGTGTATGGAGGCGTTCCATCTGTTTTATTTGGCGCTAACACGCTCGGTGGAGTTATTTCGGTAAAATCATTTGTACCCGTAAAAAATCAGAACGGAAGAAATATGACAATTCAACTTGGCAGCAATAACTCTCAGAAATATGGCGGAAGTTATTCCGGCAATATTAAAGCGTTTTCCTACCTTGCTTCATTTTCTTATGATAAAAGTAATGATTATAATCTTCCGAATTCTATTAAAGATGCTTATACGGGTTCGGGCGTTAGATTAAACAGCGATCATAAAAAGTTTGCAGGATTCGTTAAACTTAATTACAATTTTACCCATAGTTCCCAGGTTGGTTTATCAACATCATATATTAATGCCGTAAAAGGTGTTCCTCCCGAAACGGATGTGCATAAACCAAGATTCTGGAGGTATCCGCTTTGGCAAAAACTAACTTTTATTTTGAATGGTAACCATAACTTAAATAGTAAAATCGGTCGGTTAAAATATGCGTTGTCTCTGACCAAATTTAACATGAAAATTGATCAGTATAAAGATAAATCTTACACAAGTATTGATGACAATGAAGAAGACAACGATTTAACTTTTTATGGAAGAGTTGTTTATTCGATTTTCTTTAGCAGCAGCTCTATGCTTAATTTTTCGGCGAGTGGATTAAACTCAACGCACAAAGAAAAGCTTTTAAGTTCTAATAAAATTGAGGATACGTATTCCCAAAACACATTAAGTGCCGGATCTGAATACGAATTTCATCAAAAGAAGTTTTCCTTTTTACTTGGAGTTGGTTTGGATAATCAATCAACACCTAAAACCGGTAATAAACCCAAACAAGAAAATGAAACGGCGGTTAACTTTGAAACAAAATTCGATTACTTTTTTGCCGGTGGTATTTCAACTCAACTTGTCTTCGGTAAAAAATCACGGTTTCCAACTTTGCGTGAATTATATTCCGGAGCTTTAGGAAGATTTGTTCCAAATCCGAATTTAAAATCTGAAGATGCTTATAACCTGGAGTCGAATTGGAAATATATTTTAAATAAAAATAAATTCAACCTTTCTTTTTTCTATTCGCTTTTATATAACGGAATCCAGAGGATTACATTACCCGGCAAACAGTTTAAACGAATCAACAAAGATCAAATTAGAACATGGGGGGTTGAATTCAGTTCAAATTTTGTTCTTACTAAAAAAATAAATATAGATTTTAATTTTTCGTATTTAAATTCGTTTGCTAAAAATAAAAATGGTGAATTTCACGATACATTGGAATATAAACCCCGAGTAATATCCGGGTTTTTGTTAAATTATATTATTGTAAATAATCTGAATCTTGGTTTTGAAGCAAATTATATCGGGAAAGAATTCGGACTGAAAGAGGGAAGCGAGTATTTTCAGAAATTACCGGATTATTTTTTACTGAATTTTAGAATTTCTTACATTTATGAAATTTCCCAAAATACTAATATGGAGGCATTTTTTCGGGTTAACAATCTTTTTGATAAACTGTTTTTTACACAATGGAGCTTGCCTGAACCCGGCAGACAATTTCAATTCGGATTAAAATTAAATTATTAAACATTAAGGGTAAGTAATGAATAATATTTCCGCTTTTGTATTTAATACAAACGACGAAGCAACAAAAAATACTTGTAAGGTTTTATCAACCTCTAAGTTAATCAATAACATCAAAGTGATAACAACCGGTTCGCAACCGGGTAAATATAAATCAATTCAGGTTAAAAAATTATTTGCATCGGAATCAATAAAGAAGTTGATTGAAAATTCAGAATCGGAATTTACTATAATTGTAACAAAACCAAATCTTCAAAAACTTGGTCAGTTAGCCCTGGAAAGACTTGCCGGCGTAGCAAAGGATTCTAATGCCGGACTAGTTTATTCCAATTACTACGAATTTAAAACAAATAAATTAAGCAAGCACCCGGTAATTGATTATCAACTGGGAAGCGTAAGAGACGATTTTAACTTTGGCATTATGGTTTTAATAAAAACAGACGCATTAAAATCTATTGCAAATGAAATAACGGGAAATTATACCTATGCGGGACTTTATGAAATGCGTCTTGCTCTTTCAAGGAAGTATTCGTTTTTGCGAATCCCGGAATTTCAATATACTATTAGCGAGTTTGATACAAGAAAATCTGGTGAAAAACAATTTGATTATGTTGATCCGAAAAATAGAGAAGTTCAAATAGAAATGGAAAGCGCTTGTACGGAGCATTTAAAAGGGATTAAGGCATATTTGAAACCGGAATTTGTAAATGTAGATTTCAAAGAAAATGATTTTGAGGTTGAAGCATCGGTAATTATCCCGGTCTACAATCGGGTAAAAACTATTGGTGAGGCAATACGATCGGTATTAAAACAAAAAACAAACTTTAAGTTTAATTTAATTATAGTTGATAATCATTCAAGCGACGGAACAACTGGGGTTATTAAAAATTTCAGTGACGACGAGAGGTTGGTTCATTTAATTCCCGAAAGAAGGGACTTGGGAATTGGCGGGTGTTGGAACGAAGCGGTTCATAGTAATAAGTGCGGTCGGTTTGCGGTTCAGCTTGATAGCGATGACCTGTACAATTCCGAAAACACTTTACAAAAAATTGTGAATAAATTTTACGAAGAGAATTCGGCAATGGTTATAGGATCGTATCAAATGACAAATTTTGATCTCGAAGAAATTCCTCCGGGAATAATAGATCATAAAGAATGGACGCCGGACAACGGAAGAAATAATGCACTAAGAATTAACGGACTCGGAGCACCGCGCGCATTTTACTCGCCGGTATTACGTAAAATTAATATTCCTAACGTTAATTATGGTGAAGATTATGCTGTGGGTTTAACCATATCTCGCAATTATAAGATTGCACGAATTTACGAACCCGTTTACCGGTGCAGAAGGTGGGAGGGTAATTCCGATGCCGCTTTGAGCGTTGAAAAAATGAACGAAAACAATTTTTATAAAGATAGAATACGAACAATAGAAATACTTGCACGGCAGAACAAATTAAATGCAGAATAAAATTATAACGGAAGCTGAATTAACAAATTTTGGTGACGTTAAAACGTTATCCTCCAAAGCGCTAGCATTACTAGAACAGCAAAAAACCGTTTGGGCGTTGTTACGTAAAAACTATGATGATCTGAAAAGTATTCAAATTAAAATTTTTAATTTTGATGGTATCAAAATACGCTTGCAGTTTAATTCCGGAAGGATCCGTTCAACTTCGGCAAAAGTCGATTCAGAATCTATAAAGGAACGTAAATGTTTTCTTTGTTTGGAAAATCTGCCCGAAGAGCAGGTTGGTATATCGTTTAATGATGATTTCTTAATTCTTTGCAATCCGTTCCCGATTTTTAAGGAACATTTTACAATTGTAAACAAGATGCATGTTTCCCAAACAATTTTCAGAAATTTTCAAACATTCCTTGCTATAGTAAAAAAAATGGGAGATAAGTTAACGGTTTTTTATAACGGACCTAAATGTGGTGCTTCTGCTCCCGATCACATGCATTTCCAAGCCGGTTCAAAATCAGTTATGCCGATTGAAAGCGAATATGATTCTTCTAAAGAAAAGTTTGGTAGAATAATTTATAAAGAAGGTAGTGCCGAGCTTTTCGCTGTTGATGATAATCTTAGAAAAATGTTTTTCCTTGAAGGTTCGGATGCAACGGAAATCGAGTCGATATTTAATAAGCTTATAGGCAAAATGCAAGAATTGCTGGGAATAGATGAGGAACCAATGTTAAACATAGTTGGAATGTACAAAAACGGTGTATGGAGGGTAATCATTTTTCCAAGAGCAAAACACCGTCCGGATTATTTTTTCTTAAACGATTCCGATAAAATTATAGTTAGTCCGGCATCCGTGGATATGAGTGGTTTAATAATTGTTCCCCGCGAAGAGGATTTTCAAAAAGTTAGTGAAGATGAGATTACAAAGATATATAATCAGGTTTGTTTAGGTAAAAACAGATTTTATGAACTCACAAAAATGTAAGACATAATAACAAACAGGTACACACCGGAAAATGTTTTGTAAATTGAAAGTACAGCTTGCAATCTACGTGAATTCGTTCACTTAAAATTTTCTTGTTTTGGATTTAAGAATGCTATATCAAGATCATAATCCATTTGTAAACCGAGCCAAAACTCAGGGGACATATTAAAATATTTTGCAAGACGAATTGCAGTATCCGCGGTTATTTTCCGTTTTCTTAATACTATTTCGTTTATCCTGCGCGGGGGAACGTTAATAGCAACAGCTAATTTATTTTGACTTAAGTTCAGTGGTTTTAGGAATTCTTCTTTTAAAATTTCACCGGGATGAAGAGGGGTGATATTTTTATCGCTCATTTTTTGATCTCATCAATATTTAAGATTTCAACATCATATAAATCCCTGTCTTTATATCTAAAACAAAGCTTCCAATTGTTATTTATTGAGACTGCAAACTTGCCTTGTCTGTTTCCTCTTAACATTCCGGGTTTGTTTAACGGTGGAATTTTAAAATCATTTGATATTATTGCTCTGTTTAACATGCGTAATTTTCTTAGTGCAATTCTCTGAATCTCAGACGGAAATTTGTCTGAATACAAACGATTAAAAATTTTTTCGGTTTCTTTGCAAGCAAATAACTTGATCATAATTAAAAATATAACGCATAACGTTAAATAGCAAATAATAATATTCTAAGACAAAAAAATTGCAACAGTTATGTAGGATTCAGGGTAGAATTTTATTTTTGTCCAAATCGTAAAAGTCAACTTGCTAAAAAATCAATTTGAACGAACTACTTTTACAATGATAAACAACCATCCCAACAGCAAGCTTACGCCGCCAATTGGAGTAATTATCGCAAATACTTTTATCTCAGTAACGGAATAAGCATAAAGGGAAAAGGAGAAAAGAATTATTCCTGCAAGTATAAATAGAAACGATGTGGTAAAATCATAAGTTGAATTTAGTCCTATTGCTAATAAAACTGCGGAGTGTATTAAATGATAGAGAATACCCGTTTTATAAATTTCTAAATTTTCTGCCGAAAGTATTTTTTTTAATCCATGTGCCCCGAAGGCTCCAAGACCGACCGCAAGGAAACCCATTACTGCGGCAGTTATTATTTGCGCTTTTGTACTCATAATTTATATCTAACCTCTAATGTATTATCAATATGAAAATTGTTTAGTTTTAAGTATACTAAATTATTAATTAATTGTGAGGATTTAACATGGCAATTCAAACAATTAACCCCGCAACAGGAAAACTCGTCAAGTCATTTGAAGAACAAAGTTCAGAGGGAATTAACCGAATTATTAATGATGTACATAATGAATATTTAAGTTGGCGCGATATTGAAATTTCTGAAAGATCAAAGTTAATGTTCAATGCAGCAAAGCTATTGCGCGAAAATAAAAGAAAATATGCCGAAATAATGACTCTTGAAATGGGTAAACCGATTAAACAAGCAATTGGAGAAGCGGAAAAGTGTGCTTGGGTTTGTGAACATTATGCGGAAAATACCGGGACAATTTTAGCAAATGAAATAATTCAAACCGATGCTTCCGAAAGTTATGCTCAATTCGATCCTTTGGGAATTGTGCTTGCGGTTATGCCTTGGAACTTTCCCTTTTGGCAAGTATTCCGCTTTGCTGCGCCGGCACTAATGGCAGGAAATGTTGGAATCCTGAAACACGCATCTAATGTACCTCAAACAGCTTTGGTTATTGAAGAAATCTTTAGGGAAGCAGGGTTCCCTCAAAACGTTTTCAGAACTTTATTGATTGGACCGAAACTAGTTGATGAAGTAATAAAAAATCCTAAAGTTAAAGCCGTCACACTCACCGGAAGTGAATATGCGGGAGGTAAAGTTGCGGAAATGTCCGGGAAAATGTTAAAGAAAACGGTTATGGAATTAGGTGGAAGCGATCCTTATATAATTTTTGCAGATGCGGATATCGACAACGCAGTTAATACAGCTATTACCGCCCGTTTACTGAACAACGGACAAAGCTGTATTGCCGCTAAACGCTTTATAATTGTTGAAGATATTGCAGACGAATTTGAGAAAAAGTTCGTTGAAAAAATGAGCGCAGTTAAAATTGGTGATCCTATGAAAGAAGATACGGAACTAGGACCTCTCGCTCGAGAAGACCTATTGTTGGAATTAAATACACAAGTTGAACAATCCGTTAAAGCGGGAGCCAAAATATTAACCGGCGGTAAGCGTTTGGATAAAGAAGGATATTTTTATCCCGCAACAGTATTAAGCAATGTACACAAGGGAATGCCGGCTTACGAACAGGAAATGTTTGGCCCGGTTGCCGCAGTAATTAGAGTAAAAGATGAAGATGAAGCAATAGCAGTTGCAAACGATTCCGAGTTCGGACTAGGAGCATCTTTGTGGACAAACGATATTGATAAAGCTAAAGAATTAAGTCATAAAATAGAAGCCGGTTCGGTCTTTATAAACGGTTTAGTTAAATCGGATCCGAGATTACCTTTCGGCGGGATTAAAAAATCCGGTTATGGTCGTGAACTTTCTCACTATGGAATTAAGGAATTTGTTAATATTAAAACCGTCTGGATAAAGTAAGATCAAACACTGATAACACGGAAAAATCGGATTATCACAGATATGAATAGATTCTTACTATCCGCTTCATTAGTGTTCTATAAATGATTTGATTGTAGGACAACATGCTATGTTGTCAAGAAATATTTATATTATATTTATTCGTGAAGATATTTTTATAATTTAATAGTCAACTTAGCAAGCCGACTTACAGTTATTCTGATAATAAAAATTGGAAGGAACGATAAATAAATGATTAAAAGATGCGAGTGGTGCGGCACCGATCCGTTGTATGTAAAATATCATGATGAAGAATGGGGAGTTCCGGTTCATGATGATACGAAGCATTTCGAAATGATTATTTTAGACGGAGCGCAAGCAGGATTAAGCTGGTTAACCGTCCTGCGAAAAAGAGAAAACTACCGGAAAGCTTTCGATAAATTTAGTCCTAAAAAAGTTGCAAAATATGATGAAAAGAAAATTGAAGAACTCCTAAACAATCCGGGGATTATTAGAAATAAATTAAAAGTTAGATCGGCAGTTACAAATGCACAGGCTTTTCTTAAAGTACAAAAAGAATTTGGAAGCTTTGACGAATATATTTGGCAATTTGTAGGCGGAAAACCGATAATTAACAAGTGGAAATCTCTTAAATATCTGCCCGCAACGTCAAAGGAATCCGATGCGATGAGCAAAGACCTAAAAAAGCGCGGATTCAAATTTGTGGGATCAACAATTTGCTACGCTTATATGCAGGCAGCCGGAATGGTGAATGACCATGTTGTCAGCTGTTTTAGATATAAAAAACTAAAATAGATAGAGGAATATGTTCATCCAAATATTTTACCACGACGAAATATTCTTTCCAACGCAAAATATATTTAGTGATACTCAAAAAGTGCATTTAATAATAATTTAAATAGAATTAAATTCTTTTTAAGAAATATTCAATTTTTATATTTGATGTTTTCAAAGAAAGGAGAATATTATGAAAAAATTATTTTACCTTTTCACACTTTTGTTTTTTACCGGAACTTCAACATTTATTGCTCAGCAAAGCAGTTACAGTTTTAAGATTTCAGATGCCAACAACATTCATTTGCAAGTAAATAATGTTGGCGGGTTGAATAATCCTAACGGTAACGCAGGGGGACATTGGACTCAGATAAAAGTTGATAGTACGATTGTGTACGACCAAGGATTATGGGTCATCGGTAAAATTGGAGATGAAATATACATGGGAGAAAATCAATGGCAATCAAGTTATTCCATCGGACCAATTATTAATAGCAAATCTGCTATGGAAATAAAACCTGAAGATTCACTTAAATACAGAGTATATAAAATTTCAAAGGGTGACGATAATTCAAATGTCGATTTTCTGGAATGGCCGGGCAATTTCGGTGCTCCTTTAGACGAAAATGGAAATCCTAAAATTTACGGCGATCAATCAATATATACAGTTTTTAATGCATTGGGTAAACCAAGCTTTACTTACTTTTCTAATTTTATCGATAGTTTAAAACCAATGCCTATAGAAGTTCGACAATTAGTATATTCAAGAAAGGGGAATTCCGATGACAGCGAAGATATTTTTTCTAATGTTTTATTTTTTG
>BDSW01000334.1 GCA_002898175.1 bacterium BMS3Abin04 | reverse complement strand
CCAAATTCGGTAAATGTTTTAATTGTGTTTACAACTTATTTTTACTATTACTATCCTACGAAGCTTTAGCGCAGTAGGATTTCTCTCTTAACCACAGACTTGCCTGCTGAAGGCGGGTTTTCACAAAAGGTATTTTCTTAATTCGTATTTCCGACTTCTAATCTCGTCAACAACCATTTCCAAAGTGGAATTATTTTAATTTTCTTTTTATCTATTTTTAATTCTTCTTCATGTGAGTTTGTTATGTAAGAATGATTCTTTAACATTAAAATGGTTCATCCCTTCTAACAGACTATTTAATTCTCTTTCTTTTGTAATTTTGTCATTTATTTTAAACGATGCATTTATTAAGTGAATTTTACCTGCATCTTTGTAACAAAAATCAAAGAACGGAAATCGTAAAATCGTTAGTGGTATAATCGTTAAGACATATAAAAGACTAAAATTACAAATTACAAATTACAAATTTATTACGATTAACTAATCGCTAATGACTGCTGACCAATGACGTTTCTCTTCTCCCTTCTTGCTTCAACGACCAATGACTATGAATCACTCTTTTTCCAATGACCGTTGACTAATGACTTTTTTCTCCCCTCTCGCTTCTTCCTTCTTGCTTCCAGCTAGTTAGTACTTAGTTCGTGATGCTTTGTTCTTGGTTTTCTGTTTAAATATCTAAATTCAAAAACGTTAATTTCTAATTTTTAATATTCGAAGTTTTTTTATTCTAGAAATCCTAAGAGAAAGTTGGCTAACATTTCATGAGATGGAACAATAAATTTTATAAAAACCCATTAAAACATTATCAATCATTATGGTTAAGCCTTAAGAATAAAAGTTTTAGTTCTATATTTTTATTGAAACAAATAAATTTAAAATATATTGAATAATTTTGAGGTACAAAGCTAAAAGCATTATAAGTTATTAAATTCATCCAAAGTTAGTCCTGCTTGTTTAATTATTGCACGTAATGTACCCTTTGCAATTTCCTTATGATTAGGAACTGTTAATCTTCTAAATGGTAAGTTTGTATTTCTTAAAATAATATGACTTCCTGTTTGGTGATCAATTAAATATCCGACATTTTTAAGTTTTTTACACAGATTTTTTCCTGAAATCACAGATAATTTACTCAAGCCACAACCTCAACAATTTCTTCTTCAATTGAAGGAGGAATATAGTCATTATGTTTTTTTAAGCTTACGAGATAGCCATGAATTGCATCCCGAATATTATTTACTGCTTCTTGGCGTGTTTTACCTTGCGATACACATCCCGGCAATGTTGGACATTCAGCAACAAATA
Source organism: bacterium BMS3Abin04 (assembly GCA_002898175.1). GTDB lineage: Bacteria > Bacteroidota > Ignavibacteria > Ignavibacteriales > Melioribacteraceae > BMS3ABIN04. Next base: position 2,150 of record BDSW01000334.1, on the reverse strand, counting down.
TACCATCTTCGTCAAGTTCTATTATTATTCTATATTTCATTTTATTATCCCCTGCATCTATCTAATTAAATTAACATACTAAAAATAGTAAAACTCATATAAAAACACAGTCAATAAAATAGTAGTCAGTTAAAAGCGATCAGCAATCAGCAAAAAGAAAGTGGTCAGTAAAAATAAATAAAAGTTAAAAAATGACCGTTGACTAATGACAAACACCGTTGCCCTTCTGCCTTTTTCCCCTCTACCTTCTTGCTTCAACGACTAATGACAAACGCTAGTAATTTCTCTTTTCCCTTCACTAACTCTTTTGCGATTATTAAAATTTAATCAAAATACAAGACCGTTAAGATACTATTATAATTTTTAAAAGGGATATTAAACTCGTACACGCGGTCGTTTTTTTTAACATAATAAGCATTCCAGAACCAGGCTTCTGCCGGTACATCTTCGGTTTCCGCTGGTATTTCGTCGCCGTTGAAATAGTCCCATGTATAAGAAAGCTTATTCACTTTACTTTCCCACTCAATATATTTATAAGGGAAGGAATCATTATAGCTGCTCCATTTAATTATTTCGTTCGTACTCATAACTACGGCTGTCGGGTGCGTATCATTCCGGTAAATCTAATTGCGGAACATAACACAACAAATTGCAGATAATTAGACATTAGATTTTAGATACGATCAAAAGTAAAGAAATAAGGACCTAGTTATTAAAAATTTTTATATAAACTATTTTACAATTACAAATTCTCTAAAATTATTTAAATCAATAATTTTTGCATCTGCATTATATGCTTCAATAAAGGTTTTAGGTAATCGTTCATTTTTTTTTGCATTCCATTTAAATTCATAACCCGTTATCGTATTTTCCTTCTCTTCAACAAAATCAACTTCTTGCTGCTGTCCGGTCCGCCAAAAATACATTGTATTAACCAATAGTTATAACAATAAGTTATTATATTAACCTATTATTACTAAAATAATCTATCTTACGAAGTTTTAGCTTAGCCAATAGAGTGTACTAATTGTAGAATCATTATGCAGTTTGGTTAAACCACTCGGGAGATAGTTCATAATTTAAGAATGAATCTAAAGATACTTTCTGCGAAGCATCTAATATTTCTAATCCGACAATTCTTCCATTCTTAGTGACATCAAGATTAACACCCTCTTTGATTTCAACAACTCCTTCAGGAACTTCTTTTGAAAATTCAATATAAACTGCATTTATTTCATTATCATAATTTATTTTCATTTATAACCTCTTTTCAATGGATACGCTGTTATAATATAAAGATAATCTTCTTTATTTTCAGTAACTACTTTTAATGGATATTTGAATTTTGGTATACTGAACAGATATACGATTTTCTTGCCTAGAAAAAATTGTTTCCCATTTTGTATAACTTTTTTAATATCATCCTGTTTTAATTTATACAATTTCATTCTTCTTTTTGCATGCCGAGAAATTTAATTTTTTCTTTACTTTTCACTTATTTTTCAATTTTTTAAATATTAAAATGATAAATTAATTTTTACAATTCCATTATTCCAAGATTCCTTTATTCCACCATTCCATCCGCCGTAGCGGACTGTGTTAATCTGTGGTTCCTCTTTTTTACCACCGATTCGCTCAGATTTCGGCACAGATTTTCACAGAATAAACTTCATGATTTAGATTTGAGATTTCTCAGTCGCTTAGTTCCTTTATAATGACAATTTGCGTTGTTTGTAATACTTACAGCTTCGCCGCATCAGTTACAACGGCTGCGTTAACTTAATAATAAAAAACACAAACATAGAAATTTTTATTTTTAATTGTATAACAAAATTATTGTTATTTTTAAGAATTATGGAGTTTAGTTAAAAAGAGAAAAATCGTGAATCGTAAGCCGGAACAACCTTGGTTGTTCCCTACAATACGATTAACGTTTTAACGTCTCTATGTTTATACTTTTCTACCTCTTTACTTACCATTTACGTTCTTATATCACTCATACGGGGCTTTTGTTTTGTTGCGGGGTTTGAAATAATTCACCCCTTCGGAGTTTATTATACTATTTTTTATAAAGCTTTACAGATTGTTAACCCACCCTTTGGCGGGCAAGTCTGTGTTACGCCATTTGTGCATTTGCGGCTAAAAATAAA
>BDSW01000333.1 GCA_002898175.1 bacterium BMS3Abin04 | reverse complement strand
CAATTCCCGAGTATAGAGCATTACCATATTTTTTTGGGATGTTCCCGATATCGCTTTCTATGGTTCTGCGTCCGATGTGATCAGTTATATATCGATCTGCACTCATAGATAAAAAAAGTCCGCCGGCTGTTCCTGCAGTATAAAGCCAAGCGTTTGAAGACATTCTTGCCGGGTAAGAAAAATAGGCTGCTCCATCGGAAAAAAATATTGATGCATCGGATAAAATCTTCTGCCCTATATTTTGCTTGTTTGTTATTGAGTTTTGTGAAAATGTTGATGTTGAGAAAATGATTAGTAATAGGAATATATATTTGCTCATAGTTTAGGTTTTGTTATTCTAATTTCTGAAATTTATCTTTGCTAAAACATTGATGTGCAATTTACGAAAATAAAGCTTCTAATTAATGGTAGTAATTTTTGTCATACAGACATTATGTTGCTTTTTACAGCGAAGATTTGCAATCTGCGCTACGGCAAATCCTGAATCTGCTTTAGTCTAATCTTTTTTTGAAACGCAGCGAGCTTAAAAATATAATTACAATTCCAATAACAAATAACAAGGTCGTTTCAAACCAAAGATCGGAAAACCCAATACCTTTTAGAATAATTCCACGTATGATTACCATAAAATATCTAAGGGGAATTACGTAAGTAATGTACTGAATAATTTTAGGCATGTTTTCTATAGGAAATGCAAACCCGGAAAGGTAAATCATTGGCATCATTACAACAAAAATTGCAAGCATCATTGCCTGCTGCTGCGTTTTTGAAATTGTTGATACGAATAATCCTAAGCCCAGTGTGGATAAAATGTACAAAGAAGTTGTAAAGAATAAAAAGAGCAAGCTACCGCGAACAGGAATATTAAAAACGAAAACCATTGCCGTTAAAACAATAATTTCGGCAACAAAACCCAACAATCCAAAAGGAATTAACTTTCCTATTATCAGCTGATAAGATTTTATAGGCGTTACTATAAGCTGCTCAAGTGTTCCGAGTTCCTTCTCTTTGACTATTGCCAGGGAGGTTAAGATTAGCGTTACAATCATTAATAGTAAACCTACTATTCCAGGCACCATAAAATTTCGTGTTTTTAATTCCGGATTGTACCAAACCCGAACCTTCGATTCTACATTTCCTGCGGGAATTATTTTAATTCCGGTTTTGTTTAAAAAATCCGTTACCACACTTTTGGAATAATTGCTAACAATCAATTGAACATAACCTGCCGAAATAGAGGCGGTGTTCCCGTCGGAACCGTCGAAAACGGCTTGTACCGGCGCGGTTTCGTTTCGTTCGATTTTCTTTTCGAAATCTTTCGGAATTACTAATCCGAAAATTATTTTATGATTATCAATTAAATTTTGTAAGGTTTTGTAATTGTCAACATAATAATCCATTTCAAAATATCCCGAGCCTTCAAATTTTTCAATAAACTGCCGGCTTGTTATGGTTTTGTCTTGATCGAATATTGCAGTATGTACTATGTTAACGTCAAAATTTGCTGCGTAACCTAAAAAGATTAATTGTACAACCGGTGATATCAAAATCATTGCAAACATTTTAGGATCGCGCCTAAACTGTAAAAATTCTTTTTTAACAATGTGTAGTATGGTTTTCATGCCGATTTAGTTTTGTGATTTCCGATTACTGTTGCCGAAAACAAAAATATAATTGCAAAAAATATAAGGTAAATTAACTGGTGCCAAAATGCTTGGAGTCCGACCCCGCGTAATATAATTGCCCGAAGTATTACAATAAAAAATTTAGCCGGAGTAATATTTGTTAACAACTGAATGGCAAACGGCATACTTTCGATTGGAAAAATAAATCCCGAAAGTATTACGGACGGCAGCATGGAAGCCATTGTTGCAAACGTAAAAGCTAATTGTTGAGTATCGGAGATTACTGAAATGAAAATTCCCAGACTTGTTGATGCAAGAATAAAAACAAATGTGCTGAGAAACAGAAGAAAATAATTACCTTTAATTTCAACGCTGAAAAGGATGTAGCCTGCTATTAAAATAAAAACCGCATCTAACAAAGCAATCAAGATATATGGAATCGTTTTCCCGAGAATTATTTCCAGGGTAGATAGTGAAGATATTTTTAATTGATCTGCTGTCCCGTGTTCTTTTTCTTTTACAAGTGAAAGCGAAACGGTAACTACTGCCGTTATGATAAGTATCATAGCAATTAATCCTGGAATTAAAAATTTGGTTGTGCTTAGTTCAGGATTAAATTGGAAAATGGGTCTTAAATCAATTGGAATTAGAGGCGACTTTCCGATTTTTTGTAAAGCTTCTTTTTGAAATTTTGCATTATAAGAGAGCGTAGCGGATTTAACATAGTTGGAAATTATTGTTGCCGTATTTCCGTCAACACCGTCGATTAAAAATTGAATATCCGCCGGTTCTTTTTTGGAATAAAGATTTTTTGAAAAATCATTTGGAATAACAAGAACAACTTGTACAAGTTTTTCATCTAATGATTTTTTTATTTCCGAATCTTTTGTAATGTATTTTATGATTTCGAAATAGTCTGACGAAGTTAATGAATTTATAAAATCCCGGCTTATCTCTGATTTATCTTGATTATAAACAGCCAATTGAATATGGTGAACATCAAAGTTTACGGCATATCCGAAAATTCCCAATAAAAATACGGGGAAAAAGATTATGACGAAAAGCATTCGCTTATCTCTTAACAAATGTTTGAATTCTTTTTCTACAACAGCCGAAATTCTATTTATCATTTTGATGTTCTAATAAATGAATAAAAACGTCTTCCAAAGTAGGAACGATGGCATCGATCCTTTTAATATTTGTTATTCCGTTTAAGTTTAGTAAGTCTACAATTTGATTTTTATTTTGAAAATTTGAATTTACACTAACATGTATCGCATTCCCAAATATCGAAGTATCGTCAATAAAATCGGAATCTTCCAAATATTCCATTGCTTTTACAACTTGTTCGCATTCAATTTCAAAAAGTTTATTAGTTAAATATTTCGACTTTAATTCCGTTGAACTGCCTTCGGCTATTAACCTTCCGGCATTTATTAAAATTATATTATTGCAAAACTCGGCTTCTTCCAAATAGTGCGTGGTAACAAAGACAGTGGTCCCTTGTTCCGAAAGGTCGTTAATTAGGTCCCAAAAATTCCTGCGCGAAATAGGATCGACACCGCTCGTCGGTTCGTCAAGAAAAACAATACTCGGTTGATGAATAACAGCTGTTCCAAGCGCCAACCGCTGTTTAATTCCCCCCGGAAGCGAACCTGTCAGCGTCTTCTCTTTCCCTTTTAAATTTGCAATATCAAGAACCCAATTTTTTCTCTCTTCCAGCAATATATCGGATAAACCGTAAACCCCGCCGAAGAAATTCATGTTTTCTTCAACGGTTAAATCGTTGTAAAGTGAAAATTTCTGCGACATATAACCGATAGATTGTTTTACTTTTTCGGGTTCTTTTACAACGCTGAATCCGCCGACAAATGCATCTCCGGAAGTAGGAGCCAAAACTCCGCACAACATTCTAATTGTTGTAGTTTTGCCGGCTCCGTTTGCACCGAGGAAACCGAAAATTTCTCCTTTTTTAACATTAAAGGAAATATTATCGACGGATGTAAAATCGCCGAATTTCTTTGTCAAATTATGTATTTCGATAGAATGCATTGTGCTGAAAAATTGTCCCTTGAATTCAGAATTCCGAAATTAGAATTCAGAATTCTTGATTGTGCTTGAGTATTTAGACAATAATTTGCTGACCTCTTCTAATTTTTGATATAATTCTTCGAACTTTCCGTATTCTAAATCGTTCGACAAGATAATGTAGTATCTGCATTCTTCTAAAGATCCTTGTGCAATATCATAGAATTGAATCTTGTCTTTTTTACCGGATTTTTTATAACCTTCAGCTATGTTTGCTGGAATTGAAATTGCTGCTTTTCTAAATTGTGACGTTAGAATGTAAATTTCTTCTTTTGGAAATTTTGAAGTTATTTTATAAACGCCCAAAACAAAATTATGAGCTTTTTGCCAAACGATAAGGGCTGTAAAATTGTTGTTTTTATTGTACATTTTTCCTTCTAGTTTTTTTACTGATTTCTGAATTCTGTTTTCCGATTAATAGATTTTTTCCCCGACGGCTTTTTTCAGTTTGGTTTTAGTAATTTCAAAATCAATTTGTGAAATTGTATAATTTGTTTTGGCTTCAAGCAGAGATGATTCTGCATCAATAAATTCAGAAGCTGAGATTAATTGCTGATCAAATTTGTTTTTAGTTATCCGGTAATCTTCTTTAGCGGATTCCATTGCAGTAAGACTTGCATAAATTTTATTTTTCTGACTTATCATATTCAAATAATTTTTTCTCACTTCAAGTTCAATACCCTCTTTCATTAAATTTGCTGTTGTTTCAGCTTGTAAGACTTTTTGTTCAGCTTGATCAACTTTTGACGATGTATTTCCCCAATCCCAAAGTTTCCAATTTAGCGCAACACCAACATCCCAAGTATCGTTGAATTTATCTTGCAGAGGTAAATATCGTTGGTTCGGTCGATTGTAATAATAATCTCCGAATAAAAAAACTTGCGGAAACCAATCGGCTCGCGATGCCGATGTTATTTCTTTTCCCGCTTCAATTTGATAGTGTATTGATTTAAGTTCGGATCGATTTTTCAATGCTTCGGATATTAATTCGCTTAATTTTTGTTCAACCAGGTTTGTATCAACTATCGCGTCTGCAATTTCGGTTTCGGAGTTTAAGTTGAATCCTATAGCTTTGTTAAAAGCAATTCTTGCAAGACTTAAGTTATTTGCGGCTTCAATTCGTTTGATTTTGAGATTTGAGTAACGGACTTTAAGCTTCAATAAATCACTTTTTGTAATCATTCCGTTTGCATAGAAATTTTGTGCATCTTCCAAATGTTTTTTTACGGAAATAAGATTTTGATCAATTAGACCAACGACTTTCTTCACTTTGTAAAAATTCCAGTAAGCGGCTCTTATGTTTAGGGCAATATTGTTTTTTGTTTTCAGCACTTCGCTTTCCGTTGCTAAGTTTATCATATTTGCCGAGGATTTTAGCGACGAAAGCCTAAATCCCGTAAAAAGAGGTTGTTTAACAGAAACACCAAGATTGTAATTGTTTAAAATTGTCTCTTGTATTGAAATTGGCTTGGGAAGAAAGGGAACATCAACCTGAAACGGCGGAACATCGCTCAACCTTATATATTTTGCGGAAAAACTTAACTGCGGAAGCATTTGTGATGACACTTCGGTTACTTTAGCTTCGGAACCGAGTAGTTTGGATTTTGCAATTTTTATTTCTTTGCTGTTTTCAAGTCCTATTTTTAAACTCTGATCTAATGTAAAAACATTTTCTTGAGCTAAAATAATTGTAGCGGTGTTTAGAAAGAACAATAACAATAAAATCATTTTCAGTTTTGTAGAGCAGCTTTTGTTTTTTAACAAATTAAATATTTTTGTAGGATTCATTTTTTAACTTGCTTCCTTTATTAAATGAATGAATACATTCTCCAATGTTGGCGTAATTAGTCGGTTGTCATTTATTTGAATGTTTTTGGAGTTTAACAATTGTTCAATTTTAGGATAGTCGGTTTCGTAATTACTAACAACTACGTTTATTCTATCCCCGAAAATTTGTACTTCGAATCCGGACTGTTCTTTTATTATTTTGTAAGCTTCTCTTATCGGCGAAGATACAATTTCCACGACTTGTTTACCCATTGAGTTTTTAATTTGAGCAGGAGAATCGACGGCAATTAGTTTTCCTTTGTTCATCAGTGCAATTCTGTTACAGCGTTCTGCTTCGTCAAGATAAGGCGTTGACATGAAAATAGTTATTCTGTCCTGTAAAAGTTTGGATAATATTTTCCAGAAATCTCTACGCGAAACCGGATCGACTCCTGTTGTCGGTTCGTCGAGAAAAATAATTTTAGGTTTATGAATTAAACTGCATGCAAGTGCAAGTTTTTGTTTCATTCCTCCGGAAAGTTTTTCCGCCTGCCTGTCTCTGAACGGTTTCAGTCGTGTAAATTCCAGCAGTTCGTCTCTCCTCTGTTTGAAATTTTTGATATTATGAATCTGAGCGATAAATTGAATATTTTCGTCAACCGTTAAGTCGCCGTAAAGACTAAATTTTTGTGATAAGTATCCTATTTCTTTTTGTATTATTTCACGTTCTTTTTTCAGATCTTTTTCGAATAATGTTGCATTCCCGGATTCGGGATTTAACAAACCGCATAAAATTTTGATTGTTGTGGTTTTACCTGCTCCGTCGGGACCGACCAAACCAAACATCTCTCCTTGCTGCACGTTAAATGAAATTCCGTCGACTGCTTTAATCTCACCAAAATATTTTTTTAGGTTTTGTATGTTTATCATTTTACAATTAAATTAATTTATCAACTTGTTAACCTATAAACTTTCAAACCTGCTAATCTGCTAACTTTATCTCAGCATCTGCAGGCATTCCTGCTTTCAGTTCGGAATTGTCGTTTGGAATTTCAATTTTTACCGCAAAAACCAATTTCGTTCGTTCGTCTTTTGTCTGTACGCTTTTCGGTGTAAATTCTGCTTCCGGAGAAATATAAGTTACCGTTCCTTTGTAAATTTTATTGGGATAAGTATCTGTTTTTACCTCAACGGTTTGGCCGAGTTTAACCTTACCCAATTCCCTTTCCGACACATAAATTACCAGGTTGACCTTTGATAAATCAGAGACTTTAAATAACGAGCCAAAAGGCGGAACATTCTCGCCGATTTCCACAAATTTCTTCACAATAAATCCGTTTTGTGGAGCCGTTACATAACATTCACTTACATGCTGTTTAATTATATCTAAATTTGCTCTGGCTTTCTCTAAATTTGCTTTTACCTGTTTAATTTCTTCGGGTCGAGCCCCGTTTTTTATTTTCTGATATTGTTCTTTTGCCGAATTAAACTGAGCAAAAGCTAAATTATACTTTGCATTAATTTCGTCGTACTTTTGTTGACTTACAGAATTTGATTTATATAAATTTTTAATTCTTTCTTTGTTTAACTTTGCCAATTCAAAATTAGTCTTTGCCTCGTTTAGTTTTTCTTTTGCAAGCGCTTTATCTTCTTTGCGTGCGCCTTCGATTATTAATCTGTACTGAGCTTCGGCGGCATTTTTAATTGCTTTTGCTTGCTCAAGTTGAAACTCGTATATCTCCGGGTTAATTATAAGAACGGTATCGCCGTTGTTTGCTTGAGAGCCTTCATCTATTAAAATGTTTTTAACTGTGCCGGTCACTTGGGAACTAACAACTATGTCGGTAGTTTCTATCGTACCCGATCCGGTGATTTTGCCGTTATCATTATTTCCGCAGCTGGAGATTGCAATTGTTAACGAAACAAATAAAAATAATTTTGCGTATTTCATTTTTGAATTCCTTGCTTTTTAAATTGTTTATAAGCTTTTCTTCCTTTTTTAGTTAATATTCCCGAAATAAGAATATCGAAAGTTTGTATAAATGCCTCTTTAACGGAAAAATTGTTGTTTAATAAAAATTCCGGGTTAATTATTCCCTGAATTGCCGAAAGTATAATTGTTACTATTATGATATTGGGTTTGTCAATTATTAAATTCTCTTTTTTACCCTGATTTATTATTTTGTTAAAAGCATAGAAAATTGTTTCTTTTCTAAAATATTCAATTGTTTCCCACCTTCTCGGATTGTGAATTTGTAAATCATTTATCCACGTTTCGCTTATTTTTAATGAAAAGCCAACTAAAAAATCACTTAGGTTTATTAGTTTAACAACAGATATCTGTTTGTTCGATACGATACTATTGATGTTTTCTCGAACATGTGTCATTGTATCTTCAATTATTTCGTTCAATAGATCGTCTTTTGTTGCAAAATATTTATAGATGGTTTTTTTGCTTATTTTTAATTTTCTTGCAACATCGTCCATTGTGGTCTTGTAAAAACCGTTTTTCAGAAAAAGATCGGAAGAATAATGAACTATTTGTTCGCGTGTATTCATGCTGGACTCCAGTAAAAACTTATTTAGTATATTTAGTTTCCAATTTAATATTAAAGAACCGGAAGATCAAGAAATAGTTTCGGTGTAATTCTTCAGAATGATGGTTTTCTTTGTAGTGTCGATGAGCTATTTTAAATGCATAACGGTTTGGTAGTTTTATTTAAGGGTGTTCAATTTTTTAGTGATTCAAATAGTTCCAAAAATCCGTTTCGATTGAATTAGATAAAATTTGTTTCTAGTTTCTTCAAATCCGGTTAAGAGAAGTCCGACACTTTCTTCTTCCTTTTTTATGCATTCATAAAAAGATAAGAAACAGCGATCACCATCTTCGGTTTCCTTTTTTGTATCCTTAACTCGATTAAAATCATCAGGCCAATCGCAGAGGAAATGTCGAATACTACTAAGAAAATGCTTGGCTCCGTCATTCGCAATTTCTTCAAAACTTGTTTCTAATTCTTCGGGCCTGGTAAGATATGCTTGTTGCAGAATAAAAATTACTTTTTTTACCATTCCTCGTTTACAAAACCAAGTAAATCCCATGCAGGTTGTCTGTAGGGATTCTGACGGAAAGATAAACATTACCTGACCGCTGTCGGGTAATGAATTTTCTGATAATGTTGAACTATGGCATTTGTTCCGGAAGTATCTATAATAGCAATGGTTTTAAGAATATCCGACGGTTTGTTAATATTTTAGAACGCAGGTTGTTTATGTTTTAGTTAGAACGTATCGTTTTCAACCTTAAAACGGTATTCTTGAAATTTAGGATTAATAATTTAGCTTTGCATAATTCCGGACATTAATCTGAGCTTAGTTTAGTTGAGATATATAAAATGCTGAAGAAATTTGCTTGGAGAAATGAGATATCCCCTGATGAAAATATAGTTACGAATATTTAATTGTTTAAATATATTTTAATTGTTTTGTTCTGGATTATAAAATAGATTTTGCACATAATAATATTTGATAATTATAAACTAAGAATTATTGATCCGATTAAATGCTTTTTTGTTTTGTTCCCTTAATTGTTGAACAGCTCAAACAATTTTAATTTTAAAAAAGCTACATCAACGTTATATCAAGTTCTATATTACCGGCAAAATAAATGTACACCTTTCCGGATTGATCAAGCTTGCAATAATAAGAATTTTTATTCCGAATTGGTTTCTATTTTTAATTTATTTTTTTATCTTTGCAAAAAGATAATTATATTTAAAAAAAAAAACGGGGAAAACATGAAAAAATATAAATTTTTGTTTATC
>BDSW01000332.1 GCA_002898175.1 bacterium BMS3Abin04 | reverse complement strand
TTTTCAGCTCTAATTTTCATATTATCGAAAGAGTCTTCCGGATAATTTAGTTCGTCATTTGAATTTATTGCAATAAACTGAACTTCTTCTCCAAATTCCTTCTGGAGCTGAATAATTCTATCTTCATAGGCTTTAACGTAAGGACAATGATTACAAGAAAAAATAATTATAAAAGCTGTTTTATCATTGAAAGAATATAGCGAATAATATTTTTCGTCTGTTCCGATAAGCTCAAAATCCGGAGCTTCCGAACCAAAATCTAATGTTTCGGTTATCATTTTTTTCTCCTATTTTTATTTGTATTATATTAGCACTAAAGTTATTCATTATATTAAAGTAAATTTTACTTCAATGATAAGAATACAAATAACATTATTTTTGTTTTTAATAATAGGAAGCTCGTTGGCACAAAATATCTCAACACAAAACCTTTATGATAGTTATAGTTCTTATAAAGAACCTGCCCTTAATGGCAGAGAAATAAAACATGCCGATATTGAACCTCTGATTCTGGAATTAAAAAGTAATGATTTGTTTAGAATTAAATTGTTAGGCAGATCACTTGAGGGAAGAGGGATTTACTTGGTTTCTTTGGGACATGGGAAGACTGATATTCTTGCATGGTCTCAGATGCATGGTGATGAGCCGACTGCTACAAGAGCTGTATTTGATGTTTTGAATTTTTTCAAAACTAACGATAATTTTAATGAAATTAAAAAATCCATTTTAGAAAAGCTGACAATAAACTTTATCCCAATGTTAAATCCCGACGGTGCACAAGTTTATCAGAGAAGGAATGCTGTTTCAGTGGATTTAAATAGAGATGCATTAAGAACAGAATTCCCTGAGTCACAAATCCTAAAATCTGTTCGGGATAGTATCAACCCTCAATTCGGTTTTAACCTGCACGACCAAAGCACAAGATACTCTGCGGGGAATTCGCATAGAACAGCCGCAATCTCTTTCCTGGCGCCGGCTTTTAATTATAATAAAACTCTGAATGATACACGTAAAAACACAATGAAAGTAATTGCTGCAATTTATAAAAACTTAAAGCAAATCATTCCCGGACATATGGGAAGATACAACGACGATTTTGAACCGCGAGCTTTCGGCGACAATTTAGTTAAATGGGGAACCGGTTCTATTCTCATTGAATCGGGCGGATGGAAAAATGATGTGGAAAAAGAATTTATTAGGAAATTAAATTTCATCGCTCTTCTCTCTTCATTCAAAATTATTGCAGATAAAGAATATGAGAATGAGGAAATAACAAGCTATTATAACATTCCCGAAAACGATAAATTAATATTTGATCTTTTATTGAGGAATTTAAGTATTAAGTTCAACAACAAAAATTATATTATTGATCTTGGAATAAATAGAATAGAAAAAGCAAACAATGATGCGTCTAAAATTTATTATAAAGGAGAAATTGCCGATATCGGAGATCTTTCAATATATTATGGAAATGACGAGTTCGATTGTTCAAATATGGAAGCTGTGCCGGGAAAAATTTATCCTGAAATTTTTGATACATTTGATGAAATTGCAAAATTAGATTTCCTGAGTATGCTAAAGCAAGGATATACAACCGTCCGGATTAAAGGAAGCGTTGATAAGAAGTTTATCAATATACCGATTAATATTGTTTGTGCTGAAGCGACGGTTGATCATTCTGTTAAAGTAGATAATAACGCCAACATTATAATATTAAAAAAGAATAATCCCAGATTCGCTATTGTAAATGGTTATTTGTACGATCTTGAAACCAAGACCAATAATGTCCTTAATTCTCTTGTCTTTAAATAAATGCGCCTGCTCCGGTTTTTGTTTATAGATTGCTGCTTTGATTTAAGCGATATTTCAGATGTGATTTTAAAACAATTTCGATGATATTAATTTGAATTTGTTCAATAAGTTATCTACTTTTGAAAACTAAATAAAAATAAAGTGAGGTGAATAATTTTGATCGGTATTAATATTTCTGAAAACGAGAACATTGATAGAGCCTTAAAGAGATTCAAGAAAAAATACGAACGCTCCGGAATATTAAAAGAGTATAAGAAAAGAACTTTTTATCTTAAGCCGTCCATTGAAAAAAGAATGGAAAGAATAAAGGCAAAAAGACGGGCATATAAAGACAGTTTAAGAGAACGTAATAGATAAAGGAAAACCCTCTAACGAGGGTTTTTTTATTTCAGCTAACATTTTCTTCATAACTTTCATCCCGACTAAAATCACCTCATAATTCATAGAACCATTGCTTATTATTTCTTGATACTGCTGTGATTTAAATAATTTTTTTCAAAGTGCTTTATCATTTCATTAAATGCATCATCAACAGAGTTACAGAATGTTAAATATTTTAAATCCGTTGAGCTGATCATACCGTTATTTATAAGCGCTTTAAAATTTATTACCGATTTCCAATATTCTTCATCATAAACAATTATTTTCATCTTTTTCTTGATCTTTCCTGTTTGTCTTAATGTTAAAATTTCCATTAATTCGTCCATGGTTCCAAATCCACCCGGGAAAACAATAAGTGCTTTGGCTAAATAAGCAAACCAGAATTTTCTCATAAAGAAATAATGAAACTCAAATGCCAGCTCAGGTTTTACATATTTGTTAACAAATTGTTCATAAGGTATACTAATGTTTAATCCAATTGAATAACCGCCTGCAATTTTAGCACCTTTATTCGCGGCTTCCATAATGCCTGGACCGCCGCCGCTGCAAACTATAAACCTTTTTTCATGTGTCGGTAAATTCATCGACCATTTCGTTAGTCTTTCGGATAGTTCAACTGTGTCTTCATAATAGCGTGACATTTCCAATAATTTTTCGGCTCTCTTTAATTTTCCCTTATAGCCTCTGCTTTTTTTATCCTTGCTTTTCTTTATTTCCCGTAAATTCTTTTGTGCTTCATATCGCGAGACTAATCTAGCCGAGCCGAAAAACACGATTGTATCAACAATATTATGTTTTTTAAATCTAGCCTGAGGTTCATAAAATTCCGACAATATTCTAATGGTTCTTCCTTCTTTAGAGTTTATAAAATCCAAGTTGTCATATGCTTTTGCCGGCACTCGTTTTTTACCCATATAATAAATTCCCCTTAACTATATTTATAGTCTTGATAAATTGCATTTTTCACAAGTTTTAAAGATAATGATATTTTTATCCATTTCTAAGTATTCCAAAAATATAAAGTGCATGTATAATTCAACTTTGTTTAGAACCGTTTTACTAGCTTTCCTATTTGTTTTTACGCCTTCACTAAAAGCTCAGAATAGTAACAAAAATTTAAAAAAACAAATTGATGAAATACTTTACTCAGTTCCTAAAGGGACAAAGTCTGCGATATTAATTATTGATCCTAATAAAAAAGATACTCTGTATTCTAAAAATGCTTTTACTCCAATTACACCCGCATCCAACACAAAACTATTTACTACCTCGGTCGCTTTGCAGTTAATGGGACCCGAATATAAAATTTCTACAAAACTTTATACAGATGATGAAAATTTGACGGATGGAGTTATCGATGGAAATTTGTATATCAAAGGATTTGGGGATGCATTGTTTACCGGCAAGGATTTAATTATATTGATAAAAAATTTGGATTCACTGGGAATAAAAAAAATATCCGGGAATGTCATTGCCGACGATACTTTTTTTGATAATATTTATTCTCGGGATGACTGGATAGTTCAAGAAAAAGCCAATGTTTCGTTACCACCGGTTTCCGCACTTGTTCTTAACCGGAATAAATTTACACTTATACTTTCTTCAAGAAAAAAAAATAATTTAAGATTAAGGTACTCTATATCTCCAAATTATTCTTTTGTAAAGGTCAATATGGAGGCGCGTGTAACAAGATTTAGAGCTAGACCGAGAATTACTTATCATACATCAGATCGAGAATTTGATATTAGAGTAGCAGGCGGACTGAGAAGGAGAAGGTATCCGAGGTACTATGCAATTTATCCGCATAACCCTCCTTTGTTTATGGCTCTTGCTCTCAGGGAACAATTAGAAAAAAACGGCATCAAAGTTCTGGGTAAAACTTCTTTCGGGAAAACACCGGATACGGCTATTGAAATCTCGGATGTATTTATAACCGTTGAAAAAATGATTTCCGAAACGAATAAAAACAGCGATAATTTTTTAGCAGAATGTTTATTCAAAATACTCGGCGCATATTATAGCGGGGAGCAAGGTAATTCATTTTATGCTACGCAGGCAGTTATCTCTTTTATCAAAGAAAACGGTATTTATAATGAAGGCAATTCAATCGTGGATGGGTCAGGTATTTCACGGTTTAATAAAATCACGGTCGCATCGATAGTTGCATTACTAAAAAGTATTTATCTCAATCCCGAAATATTCAATGATTTTTACAATTCACTTTCAATTTCCGGTGTTGACGGAACGCTGAAAGAGCGGCTTAATAATACCGCCGCATTTAGGAAATTCTATGGAAAAACGGGAACGTTAAATGGAGTAAGCGCAATTTCGGGTTATTTAACCACAAATAAAAATACTGATTTAATTGTAAGCATAATAATGGAATTCAATAAAAAAGGGGCTGCTTTTTATAGGGAAATTCAGGATAGAATAATTAACTTATTAACAATAAAAAAGTAAAACAGGCTTCATAAATTTAATTAAGAAGCCTGTAGTTTGAAGTTTATTTTTGCTTGGTATCTTTTTTGTTTTGATTATTGGTGTTTTGCTGGGGAAGTTGAACCGGCGGTAATGTCGGTTGAGAAGGTACAGTAGTTTGACCGCTGCTCTGAATTAAACTTTCCCTTTCCTTGCTGGTTGTTTGACCGGGCAGGAAAAATAAATTAGTAACAAGCGCAATTACTAAAAGTCCGCCGCCAAGCCACCAAGTAGCTTTACTTAAAAAATCCGCAGTTCGTCTGGAACCGAACATTGTTCCAAAACCACCTCCCATACCGCCACCGATTGATCCGGATAAGCCTTCTCCTTTACTTGCCTGCAGTAAAACGACAATCATCAAAATGATTGAAATTATGATACCTATCATTATTAAAATCGAATACATTATTTATCTCCAATTTGACTTTGTAGCGAGGGAGGGACTCGAACCCCCGACACGTGGATTATGATTCCACTGCTCTAACCAACTGAGCTACCTCGCCATATTCCATTAAAAAAGAACACTAAATATAAAAATCATATAAAGAAACTTCAAGTTAAAGATTTTGGAAGTGTGCAAATTTTCAGCTGCTGAATTCATAAATAATTTAATGAGAATTAAGAGAAATTTTAAACGGAAGTACAGTGCTGTTGTTAAATATTTCAATTTAACTTTTTATAATTACTAAAATATTTTATAAAACAATTGCTGTTGCAAAAAAGATACAATTATTATGACGAAAAATTGCTATTTATATTATTATAACTTACATTAACTAAAAATTGGAACTATTTTAGATAAATCAACTTTCGGCATCAATTTTGTTGAACTAAATTTATTTAATAATTCTTTTTAAAATGTTAAACCAAATTTTTAAAATAATTCTTTTTGTGGTTTTTCTTACCTCCTGCAATAGCGATGTCCCTTATTCCTACAGAATAGAAAAAACAAAAATTCTAAAGATTTCAATAATTCCGCGACTTTCATTTATCGATGATCTGAACAATAATTTTAATTCGGAACTCATTGCAGTTTATAAAGGTGATTCCCATTCAAAAAACTATAAATATAAGATACAAATAACAGACTTGTTTTATTCCAATAGGAGTCACCTAGATTCGGAAAATATTTGGGATGAACTAAAAGATGTTAAAGCCCATGATTTTACGAATGACGGCAGGAAAGAGATCATTTATATATACGAGAGAAACGATTCGCTATTTCTAAAATGTTATGATCTTTTTAGTGATAAAAAAAAGAAGTATTTGTTGGATAAGTATTTTTTGTCGGTTAAAAAATTAGATGTGGATGAGTACTGGAAAGGTACTGGTACTATATGGGAATTTAACGACTTAAATCATGACGGTTATGATGACGTACTTATAAATGTCCATGCAAATTATGAAAAATTACCAAGGGGTGTTATTGCATACGATGTGCACAATAAGAAAGAATTGTGGTATTTCCCTACCGGTACCGTCATTGCAAATATAGAAGTTGCGGACTTAAATAACGACGGAATAAATGAAATACTATTAAGTACTAATTCTCCGGGTAACGGTGCAGTAGCAAATGGAACCGATGACATGCATTCATATTTTTTAGTGATTGATGAAACCGGTAAATTAATCTTCAAAAAAGAAATGGGCGGGGTAAATTCAAGCACAAATATAAAATATGATTTTTTTACCTCGGAGCTTAATAAAGATCTAATATCTATAACAAGCTCGGGAAATTATTATACTGAAGGAAATAACCCTCTTGTTATATGGGGATGGGATAAAAATCTAAAATTTTACCTGCAAAAAGAAAACAACCGGCTTTCATTAACTAACAACTATGAAATATTACCCTACAGAGGCTCACCACATATCTTCGTTACGACTAAAACCGAGAAAATGTGTATTATTAATTCTAGTCTAAAAGTTGTAGACACTTTAGGTAAGGATAATAATTTTACTTCGTATATCGGGTCTTACGATTTGGATCAAGATGGAGTGGTTGAATACTTATTGTGTGAAAATGATACCGAAACTGCCGTATTTAATTCCGACTTTGAACTAATTTGTACAATGCCGCGAGTTTTTAAATTATTTGAAATTGAAAAAGGTAGAGATCAGGCAAATGGTTTTGCAGTGATTGGTTTGAATGGAACTATTTCAGAAATTTCATTAAGTAAAATTCCTCTTACACAAAAGTTTTTAACCAAACCATGGGAAAAAATTATTGCAGGTTTAATAATAGCAAATCTACTATTTATTTTCTTTTTATATTATAAATCGGGTAACTGGAATTGGTATAGAGATCAGCTTAAGTATTTTGAAAATTCTGCATTTGCAGTTTTTGTTTTGGACAGTAATGGAAAGGTTGTTACCTGCAACAAAAAGGGGGAAGAAATACTGAACCTCTCTCTTGATAAAATCACTAATTATTTCGCTCCTAATCTTTTTGAGAAAATGCATTATGAAATTGCTCAATGGATAGGAAATTGCTTGAATGAAAAGCAAAATTCCAAATCAACTTTTAAAATCAGATCAAACGAGGTAGAACAGACCCTGGAAATTCATCTTCAATTTATTTTTTCCAGGCTGGGCAGAAAAGAAGGTGTTCTCCTGGTAATGAATGATATTACACCAATTCTGCAATCTAAAAAAGCAGCCGCATGGTTAACCATTGCTCAAAAATTAGCTCATGAAATAAAAAATCCTTTAACTACTATCCGGTTGTCTTTGCAAAGAATCCAAATGGAATATGAGAATAAACCCGAATTAAAGGAAAACCTGGAAGAGTTGATTGAAGACAGCTTGAACGAAGCTACAAGGGTTAGAAAAGTTGTGGATGATTTTATGCGTTTTTCAAAAACCGAAACTGATAATCCAAGATCAATAAATATCAAAGAACTCATTCAGGATATTGTAAATAAATATTTATTAACTATGCCGAATAAGATAGAGATAAAGACTGAAATTGATAAAAATCTACCGGCAATAACAGTTATTGAATCTCAAATTTACTCGGCTTTTTCCAATATTATGGATAATGCCATAGAATCTATCCATCAAAAAGGAAGTATTTTAATTAAAATGGGAATGGCTGAAATTTTTGAAAATAAATCTGTTTTTGGAATAAGAGAATATGTTGTAATAGAAATTTCAGATACCGGATGCGGAATGGATAAAGCTGTTCTGGATAAAATATTTCAACCTTTTTATACAACTAAGGAAGGCGGTTCGGGACTTGGATTGATTATTGTTAATAAAATTGTTGAAGATCATGGAGGAACAATTGAAATTTTTAGTAAAAAGGATTTGGGTACTAATGTAACAATCAAATTACCGGTTAATCACTTTAACTCGACAAACACAAAAATTGGTTAAAATATGGAAACTGCAAAAAGAATATTAATCGTTGATGATGAAAAAAGAATCCGGAATACATTATCAAATATATTAAATCTTAAAAACTATGAAACTATTACTGCCGAAAACGGGATGGAAGCAGTTAAGCATATAAGTTCAAAATCGATAGATGTTGTTCTTTTAGATTTCGTATTGCCGGAACAAAACGGACTTCAAATAATGGAAGATATTCATAAAATAAATCGTATTGTGCCTATAATTATTATGACGGCTTACGGTTCGGTTCCAAATGCAGTTGAGGCAATTAAAAAAGGAGCTTATGATTTTGTAGAAAAACCTCTGGACGCCGATAAAATTTTAGTAACCATTAAAAATGCAATCGATAAGCATACTCTTTCAAGAGAAAATGAAATATTAAGGCAAAACATTCTTGAACATTATAAGATGGTGGGAGATAGCATCGGTATGAGAAAAGTATCCTACCAGATAAAACATCTGGCACCCAGAGACACTACGGTTTTAATTACCGGTGAAAGCGGTACAGGAAAGGAACTTGTTGCAAGATCGTTGCATAGTATGAGCTTACGTGTAGGTAAACCTTTTGTAAAAGTAAATTGTGCGGCAATACCAAACGATTTGATTGAGAGTGAGTTGTTTGGGCATAAACGAGTTGCCTTTACAGGCGCTCATCAAGATCAAATGGGAAAATTTTAAGCGGCAAATAACGGCACATTATTTTTAGATGAAATCGGTGAACTTAACACAAACGTTCAATCTAAATTGCTGCAGGCATT
>BDSW01000331.1 GCA_002898175.1 bacterium BMS3Abin04 | reverse complement strand
GCCGATATTTGTATTCGTCATCGTATTGCCATTCTGATTATTCATATGTCCAAACCGGTTAAAGAAATTATTGGAACCGTTATCTCCCATATGATTATTCGGTAAAAATGTGTTACCTATTTGTGTAAAAGTATTGCTTTGAGTAATTACAACAGGTAAACTCAGGCTCAGATATAATTTCTGAGCCTGATAAGTTAAACCGCCGTATAGGAAAAATGAGTTGTGATTTGATCCGTCTGTAAAAGTACTTCCTGTCGTTTGTAGGGAAGTATTAACGTACCATTTACTTTGAGCGTTAATATTGCTCAAAACAATAAATATGAATAAAATAGCTGCCGGTATTGTTGAAGTGATTTTCATAATATCATTATTCCTATTATTTAGCTTGTTTTTTCTGAGATTCCAGGTAATTTAACATACTGTCATAATTTTTCATCATCTTGTCCATATTACCCATCATCTCATTCATGTTTTTCATCATAGGAGCATTCTTCATCATATCTTTATTTTTCATCATTTGGTTCATTTGTTTTAACATTTGATCCATGTTTTCCGACATCATTTTCATGTTTTTCATCATTCCCATTTTACCTTGAGACTGCTGCATATTATTCATCATACCCTTATTTCCTTGCATCATTCCTTTATTTCCTTGCATCATATTTTGATCCATTCCCCGCATCATGCCCTGCATTCGAGAGTTCATTTGATTCATATGTTCCATCATTTGTTGCATATTCATCATATTTTGCTGCATCATATGCTGCATATTTTTTTGCATGTTTTGGTTCATGTTATTATTCTGAGCTGCAGCATTAGAATAAAACATAAAAAGTGCTATTAGTAAACCGCTTATAAGACTGAGTTTTTTACTTAACCTTTTCATTTTGGTTCTCCTTTTTTTTATTAGTTTATTATTTTTTAACTATTTGATGAGCATTAACTAAATACTCATCCGGCAAATTATTTCATGAATACCTGTCCTCCGAAGCTTTAGCGAAGGAGGATCATTTTTCTTACTTGTAGAAAATTCCCGATTTTTAATTGATAGAAATAAATTCCGCTGGTTAAATTTGCCGCATCAAAAATTACTTCATAACTGCCTGGAGCTTGTTCTTTATTAACCAAAGTAGCTACTTCTTCACCTAAAACGTTATATACTTTAAGAGAAACGAATCCCGCATCGTTCATCCCCTTTGCTAAATGGGAGGAAGCAGGAGGGGCCTGAATACTATATTTAATTACAGTAGTTGGATTAAACGGATTAGGATAATTCTGACTTAAACTATAACTATTAATTAAGTTATCATTTCCTTCATATTCTACGGCTGTTACCGGGCTAGTTGTTAAAATGAGGTAATTGCTTACAGTACTTAAATTAAAACTTACTGTACCCGTAGAAAGATTAACGGAAGCGTTTGAAACTACTTGCCAGCTATTAGATTGCGGGTCCCAATATTGAGCTTGTATATTATTGGCTGAAATATTGAGCCCGGCAATTTGTTCCTCACTAAAATGAAGATTATAATCTATGCTGGAATTAAAATTCATCATACCGCCGCATCCGCCTCCGTTCCACATATTGTTTGAACCATCAGGTAAAAATACACCTATTTCATATCCGGCAAATACATCCTCATTTTCGGTATAGGGAATATTTTGAGGAAAAACTTCCATCATCCGGAAGAACAAAGAATCGGTCATCATTCCTCCGCCGTGCATACCGCCGCTATTATACCAACCTGGTTGTATCCGCATCCAGTCATTATCGTCAAAGGTAGAATGGATAAGAAGTGAATCGGACATATTCCTATCTGCCCAGCCGCCGCCTAAATAATTCCCAATTGAATTGGAATCTCTCCACTCAACACCGTTTATTCGGTAAACAATTACCATAGGTATTGAATCGTTGTTAATTAAACCACCTGCAATATTAATCTGTTCCCCGTTTTCTGGTCTTTTCGCACCGTTACCCGGCACATACCAAGGCGGACCAAAATTCAAAAAATAATCAGGCAAATTATCACCGTTTTGATCCAAATAGTAAGAGCCCATTATAAATGTTGTATCTACCAGGGCAGTTCCGCTAATTGTAATATTTGTTAATGTATCATGATCAAATCCGAATGCATATCCTTGGCAATCACCTTGATGATGACCGCCGCTGTGGGAATGATGTCCCATATTATCCCACATCGGTTCATAAGCGTCGCGCCAAAATTCACCGTTAATTTTGTAAACAACAACAATATTTAAACTATCGGAGACATTATGCAAACCTCCTGTAACGGTGATAGTTTCGCCGTCAGCCGGTCTTGTTGCTGTGCCTTCATCCGGTTTATACCAATACGGCCCGAAGTTCAAGATATAATCTGCAGTTCCATTACTGTTTGTGTCTAAATAGTACACCGGATGCATAAAAGAAGAATCGACTATAGCAGTTCCTGACAGCGTTACCTGCGTTAAAGAATCCGGATTAAAATATCCGTCGTTATGATTTTGTGCTTGTAGATTCTGTTGTGTAAAACCCAAAAGTATAAGCACTAAAACTATCTGTGTTACTTTCAGTTTGTATATTATATTTAACAAATCCATAATTTTACCTCATTAATTATTTAGTTTTGTAATCATGTTAATTTAGATTTTGTTTAGCTTTATCAATCGAAACATTTTTCAATTTCATTCCGCAATTAGAGTATCTACCGGGTTCATTGGAAATAGCATTTCAATCCGTCATATCTTGATAAACTTTACCATCTTTATTTTTATCAATTGCCTTAACATCAATAGCACCTTTATGAACTATATTGTTTATTAATTTATTCCCTTTGTTCATCTTTTTCCCATGATCCTTTATACCTTATTGGTTCTTCTTCATTTTCTCATGACTCATCATACCCTTATGATCTTTCATCATTCCCTTGTACCCTTGCCGAGAGATTTACAAAGTTTAGACAAAAATTATTGAATAACGAATCTGCTTACCGGCAATGCAGGCAAGAATTAACCCCGATGCGCTATAGCAATGGGGCATTCTGATTTTTGATTTAAGATTATTTTTTCTTCTAAAATCGTTAATCGGTGTTAATTGTTCGATATTCATTTTTGTTTGCAGCTTCGCTGCATTATGTTTTTAATTTATTTTTAAGCTTTTCCCTTTTTGATGAATATTCTTTTTCTTCCATATTCCCGGCTTCAAACTTTTCGTCTAATGCAATAATTTTCCGAATAATTATTTCTTTTTCGTTTTCATCTATAATTTCTACAGAATCGGTTTGAAGTCCAATGGTTTTATCCTTTTTCTGTTTAAAATATATGAATATGCCTGTCAGTAATAATATTACTACTATACCTGCTAATATGAAAATTGACCAATTAGTAGGCGTTCCCGTAAGTCCGGCAAGATTAAGAACTACTCGTTGCCCTGCTTTTAAATTATAAGTAGTGAATCTTTTAATATCGGTATTTTGAAATTTTTGAGTTTTCATTTCACGCAGACCGATTCCGGTTAAAACCGCATTACTTCCATAAAGCAGTACATCGAATTCTTTAGTTGGAAGAGTAACCTGTTTTGTGAAGCTGATTTGTTTTTGGATAGCCTTTATCCTATATGAAAATGCAATCTGTTTTCCCCCCGGTTGAATTTCCATCGTATCATAAAAACCGCCGGCGTCAGACTCAACACAGCAAGACATCAAACCGCTTCCCAAACTAATGTTAGTTGCATCTTTCGGTAATTTATAATTAATCGTTATAAACTTCCCGCTTTTAGTAGGTATCGCTCCTACATAAGTTCTATCTCCGGAATTTTCAATAAGAAGGACTTCTTTGATACTTAAAAATCCTTCTGCCGGACTAATAAGAAAATGGTGCATCGAAACTAACAGGAGACTATCGCTTTTGGTCGGTTCATAAACTTTTACATCACTTTCAGCAGTTTGTTTTTCAGTGGTAATAACTGCAGCTTTGCCTGTATAGCTTACAGCTTTGTATAACACGGTCGGTTGATAATATGCGCTAGAATCAGGAGTAACGTTTTTAAAAGAAAAATACCCGCTTTTATTAGTTGTTGTTTTTAATTTAAATTTTGTGTCTTGCTGATTTTGGAAATAACGCGAAAGTTCTACAGTAATATTATTAGGAACTTTAAATCCAACAGTACCGTTTGTAACTTTGCCTTTTATTGAACCGGCTAAAGCAACTCCGTTAAACATTAGTATGATAAGCATTAAATTATAATAAATACGTTTCATTTTTATTATTTCTCCTATTTTTCTTTTAAACGAGAGATTTTCCGCAGTTAGTACAAAATTCAGATTTAGTATTTACCGTCTTTCCGCAATTTGGACAATATTTAAAATTTTTAGCAGAAGCGGAACCGTTTTTTTTCTTTGAGCGATACTTTCTGATTTCGTTTTCAATGTCGTCTATTTCCGATTTATCGTTGGTTTTTCTGTCTAATTCTTTTAGAATTTTTAAAACATTGGTTTGGTAATCATTTTTCAAATCGTTATAATCTTGTTCCGATAACTTCCCCATCTGATATTCAAATTCTATCTCTTTTAACACTCCGAGCAACTCGTGTTTCCTTTTTTGTAAATTTTTTATTTTTTTATTTTTTTTAACAAAGGGAACAAATGCAAGTTTATATTTATTTTCAGTTAAGGGCACTATTACATAAATTAGTAATATCATACTTAAAATAATTGCAATTAGGAAGTTCATATATCATCTCCATCATTAAAATTATCAAGTTCTTTTTTTAGTTTATCACCATACTCTTGGTGCAATTCTTGAGACTCTATTACATTGGGCAGCGGTTTTTTCTCTTTCCATCGTTTTATAGATTTGTATAAAATTAACCCTACAATTCCAATTACAAGAAAAGGGGTTATCCAAGCAGTTAAATTAAATCCCTTTTTTGTAGGTGCAGAAAGGATTTTTTCACCATATAAATTAACAAATGAGGCGATAATTTGATCTTTATCTTTTCCTTGATTTATCATTGATTCAATTTTAGCTCTCATTTTGTCTGCTGTGCTGCATTCGCAGCTGTATAACGCCATTGAACATCCGCAAGTACACATTAAATTGTTTTCAACTTCACTCACATTTGTTCCGGCAAACGCCAAAGAAGGTGCAATCATCAAAATAAAAACAATTATTAATATTTTGTTTTTCATAATTGTCTTCACACCTCATTTCCAATTAATTCTTTTGCTTTCACTTTAGCATCAAATTCATTTTGAGGAATCAAAGTGTCACTTCGTTTTTTCTTTTTTCTCGGAGGCCACATTGCGAATAAAGTCCCTCCTATAAGAATATATCCACCCCACCAAATCCAGCCCACTAACGGATTTATTTGTGCTTTTATGTTAACCGCACCGTTACTGTCCATACCTCCTAAAATTAAATAAAGATCTTCTTCCAAATTTGATGTAATTGAAACTTCAGTTTGAGTTTGTTTTTGGAGAAAATAATATTCTTTTGAAGGTGAAGCAATTCCAATATATTTACCGTCTTTCTCAATTCTTAACGAAGCGGTTAAATTCTGAACTGTTGATGTTTGGTATTCATCGGTTCCCAAAAATGTTAATTTATAATTATTTATTTTCATCGTATCACCTTTTTTCAGTAACTGTTCTTTCTCTGTTTTAAAAGAAGTTGATCCTGTTATACCTATAAAAATCAATATCATCCCAATATGGACTATATAACCGCCGTAGCGCCTCCTGTATTTCATAATTAAATTACTTAAACCGAGAATTATATTTTCACCGTTGTATTTCATTCTTGCCGCAGTACCGCGGTAAAATTCAAGAAATATAGTACTTAAAACAAACAAACTTAAGCTTAATGACAGTAAAGGATAAATATCATGTACCCCGAGGATAATAAATGTTATTAGAGCAACAATAAAAACAAAAGACGGAATTAAGAAATTTCTCAAAAAATTATCTACACTTGCTTTCCTCCAAGAAATTAACGGGCATATACCCGTAAGGAGAATTAAAGCAATTCCTATCGGTACGGTTATAGTATCGAAAAATGGCGGTCCGACGGTAATTTTAATTCCACGAACCGCTTCGGAAATAATAGGGAATAGAGTTCCCCATAAAATTGCGAAAGCAGCTCCTATTAAAATTAAATTATTAAATAGAAACGAAGTTTCCCGCGATAAAATAGCATCGAGATGATAACGGCTTTTCAAATCTTTTCTTCGTGTAAATATCAAATAGCCGGACCATAGAATGAGCGTTCCTAAAAATGTCATAAACAAGGGTCCTAAATTCGATTCGCCGAAAGAATGAACCGAAGCTATAACTCCGCTGCGGGTTATAAACGTACCGAGAATAGTGAGTAAAAAGGTTATCACAATCAGGGAAACATTCCATATTTTAAGCATGTCCTTTTTTTCTTGTACCATTATAGAATGGAGAAAAGCCGTGCCGACCAGCCATGGCATAAATGACGCGTTTTCAACCGGGTCCCATCCCCAATAACCGCCCCATCCTAATTCAACATAAGCCCATTTTGCACCTAAAATATTGCCTATAGTTAAAAATAACCACGCAAATAAAGTCCACCTACGGGTAGATCGAATCCAATCGGAGTCTAATTTTCTCGTTATCAGTGCGGCAATTGCGAAAGCAAAGGGTATCGAAAATCCTACGTATCCTAAATAAAGTGAAGGCGGATGGAATATCATACCCGGATTTTGTAAAAGGGGATTTAAACCGTTGCCTTGTGTAATAGTGAAACCTAAAATTTCAAAAGGATTGGTAACAAATTCCAATAAAATTAAGAAGAAGATTAAAATTCCCGAAAGAGTTGCTATTACGTAGGGGAGAAGTTCCAGATTCTTTTTCTTATTCTGAATAATTACAATTGAAGCAAAAAGAGAAAGAAGCCAAGCCCATAGAAGAAGTGAACCCGCTTGGCCTGCCCACAGAGACGAAAATGCGTAAAATGAGGGAAGGCTGTTACTAACATGCTCGGCTACGTATTTCAAATTGTAATCTTTTTCTACTAAAGCAGTGCCGAGAAGAATCATCGCAATAGTTAAAGCTGCAAACGAGCTGAACATTGCACGTCGTCCGCTTTCTAAAAATTGCCCAAACCTATTTTTTATACCTACTATTGAGGCGATTGCTGCGAAAAACGTCATAGCCAATGCTATAGCTAAGCTAATTTGTCCTATAATTATCATTTAGCTGCTCCTTTCTTACTTACGGAAACATTGTATTTGGAGGGGCATTTGGCAAGAAGATTATCGGCACGAAATACTTTGTCACTCCCCATTGTACCTCGAACCACTACTATTGTACCAGATTTGAAATTATCGGGAATAATTCCATTATAAATAACAGGAAAAGCGAAATTTGTAGAATCAGAATCTTGTAAAATAAATTTCAACTTTCGGTTTGCGTTCGACGTTTTGATAGTGCCAATCTTCACTTTCCCGGTAACTTTAACAATTTTTGTCGGCATTTCCCGTGAGGTATTCACAATGTCCCGGACATTAAGATAAGCAATCATTGAACTGCTCATACCGAAATAGAAAAGTGTTCCAATAGAAATTATGATTATACTTAAGCCTATTACGAATTTCCGATTTTTAATGTTCTTCAACTTATAGATACTTATTGAGAGAACAATTACTCCTAATATCAAACCAAGTATTATAAATTCATTCATGTCTCTTTTCCATATTTTTTAATTTTATTTTTCTCTTGAGATTCAAGATATTTTACTAGACAATTATAATATTTCATCAATTTATTCATGTTACACGTAATTCCATTCATATTCTTCATCGTCCACCCGTTATGTACATATCATTATTGCTCATCATTTTGTCCATTTGCTGTAGCATTTGATCCATGTCCTGCTACATTATTTTCATATTTTTCATAGTTCTCATCATTCCTTGGGACTGCTGCTTGTTGTTCATCATTTTTTTTGTGATATCCCAGCATCCCCTTATTTCTGTCTATCATGTTTTGATTCATTCTCTGCATTATGTTCTGCATCCGTGAATTCATTTGATTCATATGATCTGTCATCTCCGGCATATTTTTTTGCATATTCTGATTCATATTGTTATTCTGAACAGTTGTAATTAGAATAAAATAGAAAATTGATCATCAACAAACCGTTGATAATATTGTTTCTTTACTTAATGTATTTTTGTCTGTAACATTTTGTTATTCTTATAATTTAGTTAAAAAATATCTTCTGTAACCGGCTATAAATAACCCTATTGTAACAAAAATAACCCCTATCCAAACTAAAATTATGAAAGGTTCAATACTAATTTCAGCTTCTAAGGTTTCCAGTTTGCTTTTTACGGTTTTATCGCCAATCTTATTTATTTTGAGAAGTACGCTGCCGGAAGCGTCCATTTTTCCCATAGTTACAATAACACCGGCTTTGTAAACAGTATCAGCGACAAAAATATTTTGCCCTTTATTGTTTGTCATAAAAGGTTCCGCTTCAAATATTTCCCCATCCTTTTTCAAAGTAACCTTAGAAATAATCTTGAAAATTTTGCCTGCTGTCATATTACTCATGTCTTTTTTGGAAAAAACAAATTTTTCAAATTTAACTTGAAATCCTTCACTTGATTTTGTTTCTCCTTTTTTAATTACGAATTCCTGACTATCGTCGCTTTTAGATGCTTCTAAACCCAAAGGAGAAATATAAATGTCTTGCATAAACCCTTCAATAATATCCGGTTCCCGCATTAAGCTACCGTTATAATTTGAAGTGTACATAATTGGAGAAGCAATGAAAGTGTTATTCGCATTACTAAATTCTACATCGAATGCAAACTTCTTACCATTATCAATTGGTGAATAACCGGTATATTTTGCAGAATAACCGCCAATGTTAACTGCCTTTCCTTTAATTAGATCAACCTGATGCTTAGAAACCAAGTTTCCGTTGAGTATAATACCCATAAGTAAAATTACAGCTCCGAGATGTGCAATTTGTCCACCTGTAAAAGTAATTCCGCTCCTAATATTTTTAGTAAAGAAAAGTAAATTAGTAACAAAACCGAAAAAGGCGGCGGTAAGAAATAAATAGTTTTGGATTCCACTTAAATCAGTTAAGAAAAATAAAAGTGTGGAAATAATTATTGATAATATGAAAGAAACAAAAGCTTGCCGCAGAATTATTCCCTTTGCCGATTTCCTCCAGCCCAGGAATAAACTTATTCCTAAAATAAGACCGGCTAATATTACC
>BDSW01000330.1 GCA_002898175.1 bacterium BMS3Abin04 | reverse complement strand
TTATTTCTTCCATTTTTTCAGCTATTTCTTTTACATCATAAGGGTTTGCTAATAATGCCGCTTTACCTGTTACCTCTTTAGTGCATCCGGTTTTTGTTGTAACAATTGGGCAACCACAAGCCATTGCCTCCAATACAGGCAAACCAAATCCTTCGTACAAAGATGGAAAAACAAGTAAATCGGCTAAATTATAAAATGCCGGAAGATCTTCATCCGGTACAAAACCTGGAAATACTATTTTATTTTTTTCTTTTAATCCTTCAGCAATTTTAAGTTCATTTTCAAACTTAAATCTTTTAAAACCAACTACAACTAATTTATAATCAAATTTTTGACTAACAATATCAAATGCTTTTACAACCCGACCAAAATTTTTAAGAGGAGTTAAACCTCCAATAAATAAAATGAATTTATCCGGTAAGTTGTATTTTTGCTTCACTTCATTAAGCAAATTGCTATTTAATACTTTAAATCTTTCATGAACCCCTTCATAAGCAAAAACAAATTTATCTTTTGGAATTTTAAGATATCCGGCTAAATCATCTATACCTGTTTTTGTTGTTGTTAAAACTACATCGGCAACCCTAGCATATATCGGCATCATAATCTGAACATAAATTCTATCATACCATTTAAAAGCCGACTTAACCGCAAACTGTTCAGCACCGTGAATCATTAATACCTTATGTGCTTTTGTAAATAAAGGAATAGACAATTTGGGATTGAAAATTACCTCGATTTTTTCTTTTTTAATTATTTTAGGAATTACTACCTGATCCCAATATAATTTAAATCGCGATTCTACTGCAATTTCTTTTACATTTTTAAATTTTGAATATTTTCCAACCAGACTTTTATCATTGTAAATAAAAACATATTCATTAGATTTATCAAGCTTAAGAATTTTTTCGATAAGATTAACAGTATAAACATTAATCCCACCCCTTTCCCCGAGGTTTCTAATCATTAACCCGATTTTCATAATCATCTCCCATTCATCTTAATTCAATTATCCTAAATAGTTAATAGATTAAAACGGAGTATATTTCAAAAATATTTAGGATGAAAATACCAGATCAGCTCTAATACAAAATTAAATAAAATTAAGCAAAAAGTATATAATAATTTTAAATATCAATCATTTGATCAATATACTCTGTTCTTAGGATCGTTTAAGCTAAAGATAATGTAAATCACCTCTTAATAAGGTGATTAATATCACTTATTATAAAATGAATTGATGGAATAAGTTTCTACGCAGAACGTTTTAAAATCATCAGGCCATCAATAAAGTCCTTGGTTGACTCAATTGACTCATTTTCGAAATAAAGACGGTACCAAATTTCCAAGTTAAGTAAAATCCAGAGCCTGAAATTATGATCCTTTTTACCTGATAAATGTTCATCGAGCAACTGTTCAACATAGGATTTATTGAAAATACCCAACTCAATAAAACGTGACCGACTGAAGAGATTTTTAAGAAAACCTGCTAGTTCGGATCTCATCCAAAGAGCAATGGGAAAACCGAATCCTTGTTTTTCTCTATAAATGAGTTCT
Organism: bacterium BMS3Abin04; assembly: GCA_002898175.1. Classification (GTDB taxonomy): domain Bacteria; phylum Bacteroidota; class Ignavibacteria; order Ignavibacteriales; family Melioribacteraceae; genus BMS3ABIN04. The sequence continues at coordinate 1,660 of BDSW01000330.1, read as the reverse complement.
TTCGGAAGGTATCGGGAGGCAACTTTTTTTAAGATATATTTTAAATTCTTACCTTTTAATTTTAATTCACCCGGAATAGAAGCAGCATATTCTACAAGCTTATAATCTACCAATGGCGATCTGCTTTCAAGGGAATGCGCCATCGACATACGATCGACTATCATAAGCAAATGATCCGGCATGCGAGTCATTAAATCGGTATAAAGCATTCTATCTACAAGTTCGTTAACATTGTTTGAATCAAAAAATCTTAAGATTTTTGAAATAGAATCGTAATCTTCAACTTTAGAGCGAGCTTCGCCGGTGAAAAGTTTTTGTTTAGCATCTTGAGTAAATCTTAAGAAACTCATACTTTGAGCGTACCTGTCTCCATGGTCATATAAAGACATTTCATTAAGCCATGCGGCTTTTTGAGCAAAACTTTTATAACCGAATGATTCGGGAATTTTATCAGTAATTTTTTTAATGACAGACTTTCTTACCCATGAAGGTAAAATTTTATAATAATCAACAATCTTATTCCCGGCAAATCTATCGTAGCCGGCAAAATTCTCATCTCCGCCATCTCCGCCAAGAACAACTTTTACATGTTCGCTGGCAACTTGTGAAACTAAGTAAACTCCAACACCGAACGGATCGGAAGGTTCGTCCATATGATAAATCATCGAAGGGATTAAGTGAATCAGATCGGCTTCGACTATTCTGTTGTGAGGGTCTAGCTTATACTTGTCCGATACCATTTTTGCATAAGGTAATTCATTGAACCCTTGCTCTTTAACGCCAATTGAAAACGTAGGAAAAGCTTTGCCTGTCAGTTCCGCAACCATTGCAGTGATGGTGCTGGAATCAATTCCTCCGCTTAAAAATGTACCGACCGGAACATCACTAAGCAAATGCATCTTGGTTGTTTCAAGAAGAAGATTATTCAATCCTTCTTCAATTTCATTTTCATCATTTGGAAGTTTATCTTTAAAATCCAAGTCCCAATATCTATGGATTTTTATTTTATCGTCTTTCCAATACAACCAAGAAGCAGCCGGTAGTTTACGGATATTTTTAAACAACGAGTATTGGTCAGGCATAAACCTAAGCGATATATAATGCCAAAGTCCGTCAAGATCAATCTCAGGCTTTACTAGTTCCGATTTAAGAATAGCTTTAACTTCCGATGCGAAAACTAAAATACCGTCTTTCTTAAAAAAGAAAAGAGGTTTTTGCCCCATATGATCTCTTGCAATAAATAAACTTTTATCCTTAGTATTCCAGATAGCAAAAGCGAACATTCCGCACAAATGTTTAACACAGTCTTTCCCATATTCTTCATAAAGATGGAGAATAACTTCAACATCAGTTGTTGTTTTAAATTTATGTCCGGATTTAACAAGTGATTCCCTAAGTTCGGGACTATTATAAATTTCCCCATTACAGATTAGCTGTAGAGAATTATCCTCGTTTGAAATCGGCTGCGTACCTGAGCTAAGATCATTTATACTTAATCTTCTTTGCCCTAAAGAAATACTTTTATCCGAATAGTACCCTTCTTCATCAGGTCCGCGATGAGTAAGCACTCTTGTTATATCTTTAATTATTTCCTCTCCGTGGGGAGCTATTATTCCGGTTATTCCGCACATATGATTTTCGGCAAAATTTATTTACTAAA
>BDSW01000329.1 GCA_002898175.1 bacterium BMS3Abin04 | reverse complement strand
GGGCATTTTTCCAGCTTATGTCGTGATCAATTAAATATGCTGCTGTAGAATCGATTGTTGTTTTAAGCTTAATATCTTTAATTAAATAGTTCTGTGTATTTTTGGGAACAAACGGGTAAGCGCCCAGTAATTTTTTTAATCTAAAGTCTGCAACCGTTGAATCAAGCTGTGTAAAGGGAAAATTCGATTTAAGTATTTTTTCTTGAGCTTCGTTTGAAATTTTGAGCAGTTTACCTTTTGGTAAATATTTTTGTTCAACCATATCTTCAAAAAATGTTTTTCCTATTAGCTGATAACCTTTTACATTCGGATGTAAATGGTCGACGGTTAAATTGTATCCGGTTATTTTATTAGGGCTATTAGCGTTGAAAACCGAATCAACGTTGATTAGCGGATAATTAAATTGGTGTGCTAATTGTTTAATAACGTTATTTATTTCCACCGGTGCTCTGAATCTAAGTCCGTCCAAATCTTTAGCTATATAAAATAGATTTTTTGCAGAAATTAAATTTTTTTCAGCCAATTTTCGTTTTGCTTTTTGGAAAACTGCCATTGCGCCAGGTAAAGAATCTGATGGGATTGATATAAACGGTTTTTGTAAAAGGTTTGATTCAACAGTACTGATTATGACATTTACTTTAGCCTTTCTAAGCATATTTAACATATCGGTAAAATTATCTTTGAATTGTTCAATCCCGTCCCAATATAGTTCGGAATTCAAGGGGATTGTACTTTCACCGATCATTTTTTCCATTAAGGTTTCATTTGCTTTACCGCTGTTGGGTTTAGAACCAACTAATTTGTAAATATTTTTAATTGTTGATTTAACAAGTTGTGTTGTTTTATAATTCTCTAATGACAACAGTAGATTTGTTAAATATCTGGAATTTCCAAAAGATTCTGCCGAAGCAACTCCAAGCGCTCCGTAATATTCATTGTGTCCGAAGTAAAATAAGATTAGATCAGGCTTCTGTTTTAAGACATCCGGCAAAAAATCTCTAAGTGTAAAAGAATTAACCGCGGCTATCCCCAAGTTAATAACTTCAATTTTATTGTGAGGATACAAAAGCTCTAAACGTCTTTTTATATACCGTGAAAATGCTGCGCTATGAGCAAACGGCCACCCTGCAGCGCTGCTGCCGCCCATAACAAATACCCTAAATGTTGAATCGCTTTTAACCTTTTCAAATCCGTCCGGGAAAACGGAAGGCGCTGTGGATATACTGCTAAAATACTTAAACGGTATTTCGGGGTTTAAGAATAGTAAATTTGGGAAATCATCGGATATCTTAACGAACGTTGTATAATCTTTCCCGTAATGAAATAATCTTAAACTCCCTTCGAGAAGTATAAAAAATAATATTGGTATTACTATTATTACTGCATAAAACCATTTGGGAACTTGTTTTTTTTGAATTAAATTTTTGAACTTATTTACTTCTTCAACATCTATTTTTAGTTTTTCTGCTATTATTTTTGAGTTATGTTTTGATAAATTTTTCTTAATATAGTTCTTTTGTTTGTTAGTTAATGCCACGGAGGTGAATTCCTTAAATTACTTTAAAATTAAAATTTGATATGGGTAAAGTGTTACTAGCCCGGGATTAAAAATCCTTCCGCTAATCATGTCTTGTAGTTCGGTTTTATTCCCTGTCATATTTTTGTTTAATGTGAATGATTGCTGAGAATTTTTATTATTAATTAAAATTAAAATCCGCTGTGTATCGTAAATCCTGGAATAAACCAGAATTTCTCTTTGGTCGTCTTTTACAAGAAACTTAATATCACCTATCGATAATGCACGATTATCATTCCGGATTGATATTAATTTTTTATACCATTGAAAAATACTCTGATCAAAATAAACTGAATCCGGTGTTCGTTGCTTCCCAAAAGGATGAGTTTTTTCGGTTTCGTAACTTAACTCCGGCCATACCATCGGTTTGCGGTCGTCGGGATCATCGCCGCCCCACATACCGGCTTCGTCTCCGTAATAAATCATCGGAGCGCCCGGCAAAGTCATTTGAATTCCTACCATCAAAGCTTGTTTTAATCTCTCCGTGCGGTTCGGCTTTCTTATTTTGAAATCCGGATTTTGCTTAGGATTTCCGTAGTGATCATAAAACTGGTCGGGATTTACAATTAGTGAAGCTAATCTTTCTGTATCGTGACTTCCTAATAAGTTCATTAAAACCGAGAAGTTTTCTGGCGGATAGTCACTCATAATATTTTGAAGCGAATCTACAAAACTTGTCGGAGTAATATGTAGCTTTTTGTCGCTCACAAATCTTTTTACAGCGCGTGTGAATCTGTAATTCATAACCGCATCGAACTGATCGCCCTGCAGCCATGGTGCAGCATCGAACATTATGTTTTTTTCCCAATCTTTCCACCATACTTCACCGGTTATATATGCATTCGGATTAATATGCTTTACCCATTTCCTAAAGTCCTTCCAAAAATTATGATTTACCATATCGGCAACATCTAAGCGCCAGCCGTCTATTCCGTCGGAAGGATCACCATTATCATTTGGATCCATCCATCTTTTTACAATTGCATGAATGTGTTCGCGTATTGGCGGTATCAGACCGTTTTCATCTTCTTTTAGTTCCGGTAAATCCTTCACACCGTACCAGCCTGCGTAATCAAATTCATTTGAATCGGTTTTAGGATTATCAAAAGATTTTATGTAAAACCAATCCTTAAATTTTGAATTCTCCTGATTCCTTATAACATCTTGAAAAGCCCAAAATGTTGTACCGACATGATTGAACACACCGTCGATGATAACCTTAATATTTCTTTCATGACAGAGTTTTATGAGTTTTAAAAATAGAAAATCAGCCGATGTCCATCTCCAAGTTGCTGGGTCGGCAGGATTTTCCTTTGCCCAAACTTTTGGGTCAAGATATGGTTTAGGTCCAAAGTTATTATCAATATGCCTGTACATCGAAGCATCGTATTTGTGTAATGAGGGTGACTCGAATAACGGGTTAAAGTAAATAGCGGTAATCCCCAAGTCCTTTAAATAATCCAATTTATCAATAACGCCTTGCAGATCACCACCGTAACGGCGTACACCGGCATTCCAGTAAAAGTCGTGTCCGTCTTGCTTTTCCCACGGCTGCAGTTTGTACCAATCGGATGTCCAAGGACTTATTTGCCAGCCCTTTGGAATCTTATATGGCCATCCGCCATTCATGTCGTTAGGCCGCGGATCGTTCAGTCGATCTCCGTTATTAAATCTTTCCGGAAATATTTGATACCACACGGCTTGTTTTGCCCAGCCCGGAACCCTCGGTATGTCTTGGGGAATATTTTGACCGGACAGATTTGAAGTTAGTGCAAATAACAGTAAGGAGCTTTGAATTAGCTTAAACAATTTTCATTCCCTTTTTTAAGTTTTCTTTCCAAATATATAAAAAATTCATTCGTAATGACTTCTCAATCTTTAAGCATTATTTTGTATTTTTACACCTTCATAGAAAAGAACGGAAAAAGTTATAAATATGAATATTCTTGGTATTTCAGCATTTTATCATGACAGCGCTGCGTGTTTGGTGGTAGACGGTGAAATAATTTCAGCAGCTCAGGAAGAAAGATTTACACGGAAAAAACACGACTATCGTTTCCCTGTAAATGCGGCAGAATTTTGTTTGGAATATTCTAAGCTTGACATAAACGATATTGACATTGTGGCATTTTACGATAAACCGTTCCTAAAATTTGAACGGCTCTTGGAAACTTATCTTGCTTATGCCCCAATTGGAATAACTTCTTTTATTAAAGCCATGCCTTTGTGGATTAAACAGAAACTTTGGATAAAAGATCTAATTAAAAAAGAATTAGGACATGAAGGAAAAGTATTATTCCCCGAGCATCACGAATCGCATGCTGCATCGGCTTTTTATCCGTCCCCGTTTGAAGATGCTGCAATTTTAACTTTAGACGGAGTTGGTGAATGGACAACCACAAGTTTTGGAGTTGGTGAGAAAAACAAAATTAATATTATTGCAGATATCAAATATCCTCACTCAATCGGATTGCTATATTCGGCATTTACTTATTTTACGGGCTTCAGAGTTAATTCGGGTGAATATAAAGTAATGGGATTGGCTCCTTACGGCGAACCTAAATATGTTGATTTAATATTAAACGAATTGATCGATTTGAAAGAAGACGGTTCTTTCAAAATGAATATGAAATACTTCAATTACAATGCCGGCTTGACAATGACGAATAATAAATTTGCCAAACTATTCGGCGGTCCACCCAGAAAACCTGAATCCAAGCTGACACAACGCGAAATGGACCTTGCCAGGTCGGTTCAGAAAGTTACCGAAGAAATAATGCTTAGAATGGCGCGGCATGTAAAAAAAGAAACCGGGAAAAATAAATTATGCCTTGCCGGGGGAGTAGCGTTGAACTGCGTCGCAAACGGAAAAATCTTAAGAGAAAATATTTTTGATGATATTTGGATTCAGCCTGCCGCAAGCGATGCAGGCGGAGCTTTGGGCGCTGCGCTATTTGCTTGGTATAAATATTTAGGGAATGAAAGAAAATCCGATGAAGCGAATGATGTACAAAAGGGATCGTATTTGGGACCGGAATTTACTGATCGGGAAATTAAATCTTTTTTGGAAGACAATAAATTGGTTTACAAAGAACTTGATGAAAATGAATTAATTGAAACTACTGCTGAACTGATAGATAATCAAAAAGTGATAGGATGGTTTCAAGGAAGAATGGAATTCGGCCCGCGTGCTTTAGGCAACCGTTCAATTATCGGAGATGCAAGATCTTCCGAAATGCAGAAAAAAATGAATCTGAAAATAAAATTCAGAGAAAGTTTCAGACCATTTGCTCCTTCCATACTCGAAGAAAAAGTAAGTGATTATTTTGATATTGATAAAGCAAGTCCTTATATGCTTTTAGTTGCCGATGTTCAAGCGGATAAGCGAAAAGAGATGACGGATGAAGAAAACAAATTGTTTGGTATTGAAAAATTAAATATTAAACGGTCGGATATTCCGGCTGTTACTCATGTTGATTATTCTGCAAGAATACAAACGGTCGACGGAAAACATAATAGTAAATACTATAAATTGATAAAAAAAATCGATGAAAAGTATGATTGTCCGGTTATTATAAACACGTCGTTTAATGTAAGAGGAGAGCCTATTGTCTGCACACCCGAAGATGCATACAAATGTTTTATGCGCACTGAAATGGATTACTTGGTAATCGGTAATTTTATTTTGGATAAAAAAGAACAAAAACCTATAAAGGACGATATTAATTGGAGGAAAGAATTTGCATTGGATTAATACGTTAAAAGATGAGATACGGGATATTAAAAGCGATACAAAAGAACTTAAACAATTCGGTTTTGTTATTGGAGGAATAATATTTGCCGTTGGGATTTTCCTGCTTTATAAAGAAAAACCGTCATATCCTGTTTTGCTTAGTTTGGGATTTCTAATAATTGTTTTGGGATTGGCATTACCCAAAATACTACTCCCTTTTCAAAAGTTATGGATGGTTTTAGCTGTTGTTCTCGGTTTTGTAATGACGCGTGTTATTTTGTCAATTTTGTTTTATTTTGTTATAACTCCAATAGGATTTTTAGCAAAAATATTTAGTAAACGGTTTTTGGATTTAGAATTTCGCGATTCGAAACAATCTTATTGGAATATACGTGAAAAGAAAGAGTATAAAAAAATAGATACCGAAAGACAATTTTAATAAGGAAATAAAATGGGAAAAATTTCAATCCTCTCGGAACTTTGGGATTTCTTAAAAATAAGGAAAAAATGGTGGCTGTTACCAATCATTATTTTCTTGGTTCTTCTCGGCGGACTAATAATATTAACCCAAGGTTCGGCGCTTGCTCCGTTTATTTATGCAATATTTTGAATTTATTTTTCCCTCATGTTGTTGAGGTCTACGCCTCCCTTGCTGTCGAGGCCCATACTTCGACACTTTTAACGAGTATTATTTACGCGACCAAACCGGAAGAACCGTTGCAATTTACAATAACGGCGGAACAACCTTGCAAAGCATAAACCTATATGGTAACGGCTTGCTCGGTTATGTTGAAAAACCGAGTGGTAACAGATATTATTACGTTAAAGACCACCTTGGCAGTATAAGACAAGTAATACACAAGACGGCAGACTACGGAAACGATAACGTTGTTGCCTCTAAAAACTACCAACCTTACGGCAGCGTAATTGCAGCATACAACAATGCCACAGACGACCGCTATAACTTTACCGAAAAAGAGCGTGACAAAGAAACTAATTTTGATTATTTTGGAGCTAGGTATTATGACTCGGATATTGGCAGATGGACAACCGTTGATCCGTTAGCGGATAAGTTCCCTGGACATTCTCCATACAATTATGCTTTGAATAACCCACTTAGAATTATTGATCCAAACGGAATGGATACACTTTATTTTGATAACCAAGGACAATATCTTGCTGACCAAACACAAAAAGGTATTGGTGATCATGTAGGGTATTACACAAATGCTAATGGAAATGTAGTGCAATTTATTTTCAATGATCAAGGGGATGCTAATTCGATTCTAAAAGGTATCCCAAATGTTGATCATCTTTATATCATTAGAGCGGCAATAGGTGAAAATAAAATTGGTCAAATATTAACCGCAATAAATGTGTACAAAGGATTATCGTTAGATAACCCAATTGCCTATGCTTTACAACAAAGTTATGAATTTGGCAATATGGATTACGTTTATCAAATAGGAATAAGGGATCCATCAATAATAGAAAAAGTTACTATAATTGATGGTATTGCATATAATAATTTTGACCTAGGTAATTATTATTGGGGGAAAACCATGTCTTATTTCGGTTTAACTCCTTTTGAAGCCCAACTTACTGCCCAAGCATTTGAAATATTAAATAGACATAAACTTGATAATCCAACGGATCAAAGAGCTATTGGGCATGGTGCACGAAATGGAGCAAGAAGATGAAAATTTATTTTTTATTTTTCATTACAATTTTATTTTTTATTTCATGTAAGCAATTGAAGAAATTTCAGGATAATCAAATTGATTATCTGTTTATTTACAACGAATTAAAAGTAGACAATAATTTTATGAAGTTTATCGGTTATCATATTGTACGCCGAGATAATTTAAATTATTTTATGTTTAGAAATCTAATGATTGATTCAAGTAATTTTGTAGTTCCTGTTCTCAATGCAACTGAAGGGACGCGGGATTATAAAGAGAAAGAATTATTCTTTAAAAAATACCCTGATGCAAAAATTCAGTTATATTTAATGAAAAAACTTAAATTACAAGCAGTTTTAACACTTAATTATAATCAAATAACGAATAAGTTAGAATATGATTATGGTAAAGGGGTTAAATTCAAAAATTACGAACTAGAATTTGCTGTATCAGAATATATTTCTATTACACATATTAATTTTAACTTCAACGATTATTTGAATATAATTAGAGAAGATTATGACATTATTGAAAGACTAGAATCAAACTGGTTTGTTTTAAAACGTAAATAGAATATTACATAAACTAGCGAGCTTACCCCGCGAAAAAAAATGCTGGGCAGGCGCCATGCTCCTGTTATGCCAACAACTAGGTAGATTGAGTTACTCCGTGGCTGTCAAGTATTTATTATTCCAATGCTATCGAGGTCCACACCTCGACACATTTTACATATGATATGAAAACAACAAAAAAATGTTAACTAACTCACAAACCGGAAGAACAGTAGCAATATATAAAAATGGCGGAACAACATTGCAAAGTATAAACCTATACGGTAACGGCTTGCTTGGTTATGTACAACAACCGAGTAATAACAGATACTATTACGTTAAAGACCACCTTGGCAGTATAAGACAAGTAATACACAAGACTGCATACTACGGAAACGATAATGTTGTTTCATCTAAAAACTACCAACCTT
>BDSW01000328.1 GCA_002898175.1 bacterium BMS3Abin04 | reverse complement strand
AAAAGGCAGATATAAGCCATCTTCCTTTTGCAGATAATTCTTTTGACGCAGTAATTAGTACATGGGCAATCGAGACTCTTCCGGATCCAAAAGAAGCAGTACGAGAATTTCTCAGGGTAATAAAAGAAAACGGATATGTGATTTATGCTTTTTCAAGCACTCCCACGAAAAGTCTTATAAAGTTTTATTCTTCTATTCTCGAGGCATTTTTTGGAAAGACTTTCAAAAAGCATTTCTTATCAAAAAAACAACAACCGTATCATTCTTGTAAGAATTCTATAATCACCAGTTTTGGAAATGGGCTAATGACTGTGATAGTGCTGCGAAAATGCTGCACCATAGCAGACCCTCTAATACCTTGCCTGTCAACCGAAACTGACATGAAAGTTGAACAGATAAATTTTAATAACATCAACTTTGATAATATGAATAAAAATATAATAAAAAAATTTATATAAATTTCTTTAATAAAAACAAACATTTTGTTTGGCATTTTAATTATTTTCAAAGAGACAATTATTTATTTTAACCAAAATGGAGGATACAATGTTAAACAAACATGCAATATTAATGACAATATTTGGTCTGCTATTTTTAATGGCAACTACATTACCCGCTCAAGATAAACCTTCTGAAAAGAAAGTTGATAATTCTATGATGCAAAAAGAAGATATGCACAAGTGCATGGATAAAATTGCATCTGATGAACATATGAGGGGAAAGATGATGACAAAAATGATGGATCATATGAAAGGTGATTCAACTGGTATGATGAAAATGTGTAAAACAATGATGAGTAATCTCGAGATGCATTCCATGATGAAGAAAATGATGGGTAATAATTCAAAAGATCATGAAGGAATGATGATGAATGGGGGAAAAATGAACCATGATAAAAAATCTGAAGGCAAGACTAAACATGAAGACTATCATAAAAAATGATCTATTTCCAATTAAAAAGGAGTCTGTGCAAAAGCGGTTTTCATTTGTTTATTATGCTGAATAAATTACAATTATTTGAAAGGAGTTAACAATATTTAGAGATCCGGTCTGCGGAATGGAAATAACTGATACTTCAAATGCAGAATCATACGAATATAAAGGTGAAACTTATTATTTCCGCACAACTTTGTGCAAGATACAATTTGAACAAAATCCTGAAAAATATATAAACAAAGAAAACATGGATGATCATACAAAACATCAGCACTAAATTAAACAATAATACAAGGCACTATAAAAGCCATTCAATTTTATTGTATTTTATATTCTTGATCATTATGCTGTTGCAACCTTTAAATGCACAGACTCTGAAATTTCCAAGTAATTACGGCAGACGTGAGAATACCGATTTTGGAGCTAGGTCTTTGTTTACTCATTTAGAAACTGAAAAAGGACTGCAATTTGGTGTATCCATATTCTTCTTTACGGGAAAAGTTATTGGCATTAAAGCAAGCGGGCTTTACATTGTAGTAGCAGACATACAGAAGAAAGAATATCAAAAATTTTCAAAAATACAAGTATCGTTATTTAGCAGCACAACGCACACCGTGGATCAGTTGATGGAAAATTATAGCGACAATGTATTAGAGCGCTATCCCAAGAACGGACTATATAAAGTTAAAGTTGAGATGGATGATTTTAGTATTTCGCTAAAATTTAATCCTTTGAAAAAACCAATTGATATCGGTGAACTAGCAGTAAGTGATGAAAGTTTTAATCGTGCATATGCCATACCACGAGGAAAGATCTCTGCACAAATGCTGTATGAAGGTGAAGATTATAAATTTGACGGTATCGGTATATTCCAGCATCAATGAGGAGATAAGCCCGAACAAAGCGCTCTGAGTAATATTTTTACTCTTTATTTGAAAGACTCTACGGATATTCCAATTTATTACAGTGAAACTTTTACTAAGATCAATACTATGATCATATCGGATGGCAAAGGAGGATGGGAAAACAACGGATGGAATAGGTTATGTTTATATTGGATTTGATGACTCTTAATTCTAACAAAAATAAGGAAGACCGATAGAGGAATAATGATTTTTTTTGATGATTTTTCTAAAGTTTCATTTTCGATGTTTTTACAAGTTTAATTTTCGTAACTTTGAGACGGAGTGAGAAGTTTGAATAAATGACAGTATTGTAATCGTTAATTTTAGTTCCTAAAATCACTGTGCAATTGTGAAGGACTTTCTTTTTAATATTTCACATAAACATGTTCTTGAATATTCATTCTATTAAGCCAAAAAAAATAAATTAACAAATAAAGCCAAAAAATAATTTACTACTTTTATAAATTTTGAAAAACTAGAGTTTGAAACAAAAATATTAAAAAAGATAGAATGGATTGGTGAATTTATTTTTATAGGGCTTATTTTATTAACTTTCATCTGACAGACTCGTTTTATAGTCGAAGGGGGAATACCTTCTTATTATCCGTGGTGGCTTTTTTTAATTTCAATGGGGGGTGCTTTATTCATTTTTCTTCGTCACTTTTTTCAGTCGGAAAATTCTACCAAGAATCTAAATTAAAAAAAACGAGTATATTAACTCAAAAGAGTATAGCAGCAATGGTTCAATTATGAATATAAGATCTAAGGCATATTTTTATATTTTACTTTATCTCACAGCTGTTATTACACCTCTTATAGCGGTAATTATTTTCAATCCGGAAACAGAAGAAGGCTTTTTTGATAATTTGGGAATGAGCTTTGCTTTATTGGGTTTTACAATTCTTTCTCTTCAGTTTATATTAAGTTCCCGGATCAAATGGTTTGAACGACCTTTTGGATTGGATATAATTTTACGATTTCATCGCGCGATGGCTATCTTTGCCGTTTTTCTTTTGCTTATTCATCCATTACTTCTTAGCGCAGGTTCTCGAGGATTTTCTCTTTTGTATGGACTTAATGTATCACCTTTTATTTGGACCGGCAGGGGTGTTCTAATCCTATTATTAATAATAATTTTCATAAGTATGTATAGGGTAACTATTCGAATGGATTTTCAGCGATGGCTTCGAGTACATAGTACTCTTGCCATAATTATTCTTTTAGGTGGATTCATTCACAGTTTTTTCACCGGTATGGATTTTGAGAAGTTCCCTATGAAAGTAATATGGATCCTCTTACTGGCACAGGCTCTGTTTTTCTATATTTATCATAGGAAATTTCGACTGAAGCGGCTTCACCGTAGCGTTTACCAGGTTGTAGATGTTGTACAAGAATCTCATAATGTATATACGTTGAAATTCCAACCTTCCAAAGGTGCCGAACCGCTTCAATATTTTCCGGGGCAATTCCATTTTATTACACTGCACAGAGAAGAAAATCAACCTGTGGAAGAGCATCCTTTTACAATATCTTCCAGCCCTTCTCAAAAAGATATTATAAGTTCTACGATAAAGTTTTCCGGTGATTTTACATCCACAATACATAAAACCAAACCTGGTCACAAAGTTCTGATTGACGGGGCTTACGGTCGCTTTTCTTATACTTTGTTTCCTGACGAGAATAAACTTGTTTTTATTGCCGGCGGAATCGGCATAACGCCATTTAGAAGTATGCTGCATCATATGAGAGATACACACGCTGAAAAAGAAGTCCGGCTTATTTATTCTAATAGAACGCAGAAAGATATCGTGTTTCTTGAAGAACTAAACGAATTGGAAAAGGAAACTTTTCCTAACTTGAAAGTGACATACTTCTTAAGCAATCCTGGTGAAAACTGGAAGGGTCAAACAGGTAAATTGAATGGTGAAAGGATTAAGGAATTATGTGAAAGCGATTTTCACAGTCTTTCTTTTTATATTTGCGGGCCCCCTGGAATGACTGATAAATTAGCTTCAGAACTTCAGCGTTCAGGAATCCATTATTCTCAAATTCATCTGGAAAAATTTTCTTTTTAAATAATAGAAATGAGTGAAAAATGCAGCGTATTAAAAAATTTAAATGGGTAATAAGCATGATAATCGTTTTAACATTAATTATAGTTTTTGTAATTGCTTTGCTGCGCTTTTCGGATGAACCGAAAAGAAAAGAAATGGACGAAGCTCAACACTCAATGCTTCAGTAAAAATTTAATTCTTCAATTTAGATATAGACAGCGTAAAAATATTATCAGCAGCAATTCTGTTTTATTCGTTTTTAACTATCTAAAAAATTTTTAAATATCTTAAATTTCAGTCCTAGCAATCCTCTGTTAATAAGACAAAAACTAACATTTTGTTTGGTATCCTAATTGTATTACAAGATGAAATAATTCATAACAATTGAAACTGGAGGATACAATGTTTAACAAAAATTTTTTATTCGTAACAATATTTGGGCTGTTGTTTTTTATGGCAGCTACATTTACCGCCCAAGATAAACCTTCTGAAAAGAAAGCCGATCAAACCTCAATGCAAATGAATAAATGTATGGATAAAATTGCTTCTGACGAGCATATGAGAGGTGAAATGATGACAAAAATGATGGATCAAACTAAAGGTGATTCTGCAAGTATGATGAAAATGTGCAAAACAATGATGGATGATCCAGAGATGCATTCCATGATGAAAGAGATGATGGGTAAAATGATGGGTAATATGGACGGTAAAATGATGGGCAATATGGATGGCAAGATGATGCCTGATAGTACCAAAGTAATGAATGAATCATCACATGATGCACATCATCCGAAAGGTAAATGATGATGCAAGAAAAAATTAATATAACGGTATTGAAAATGAATACTATCATAATATTTAGGAGGTCGAGATGACAAAAGATCCTGTATGCGGAATGGAAGTAACATCACCGTCTCAATTCTTTGTTGAAAAAAACGGTGAAAAATATGAATTTTGCTCAGAGAGTTGTAAAACAAAATTTATTAATGAACCGGAAAAATACTTAGTAAAACCCAAAGAAAAACAGGCTGCAACATATTCTATTACAAGTAACGGAAAAGAGAAAATAGATATCCCAATAGTGGGTATACACTGCAGTTCCTGTATTCCAACAATTGAAAGCGAAATAAAGAAACTACCGGGCATCAATTTTGCATCAATAAATATTGCAACGGAAAAAGCGCATATTGAATTCAGTAATTCAGAAGTGAAGACCGGAGATATTATTTCTGCAATTAAAAAAGCCGGTTATCAGACTGGACATGCAACTATGAGCTTAGGAATTGTAGGAATGCATGATGCATCCAGTATATCACAAATAGAAGAGGGACTGAAAAGAACAAGCGGTGTTCTTTCCGCAAGCGTGGACCTTGCAACTGGAAGTGTTATCATAAAGTATATACCAGGCTTAGTGGATCTAAATAAAATAAAAAATGAGATCAAAAAGCTCGGTTACGATACGTTTGATACATCCGGTGTAAAGTCCGATAAACCAGAAGATAGTAAAACCGGTAACGTAGAAGTTGATGAAAATCAGGCTGCTCGCGAAAAGGAATATAAAACGTTAATGAGGAAATTTATATTTGCCGCTGTTTTAGCGCTGCCTGTAATATTCTTCAGCTATCCTACTGTTTGGAATTTACCCGAACAGTTTCAAATGGGATCGGAAACTTTAAGATTAATCTGGGTTGCAATGAGCATTCTAAGTTTGCCGGTTATGTTTTGGTCAGGTGCTCAATTCTATAAAGGCGCTTGGGCAGGACTAAAAAACAGGTCGGCTAATATGAATACACTTGTAGCAACCGGTATTTCGGCCGCTTGGCTTTATTCGTTCGTTGCCACGTATTTCCCCGGTGTTTTTCCTTCGGCAGAATTAGCGGATCAATTTTTTGATGTGATTTTTGTTGTTGTTGCTTTGGTTATTCTCGGTATGGCTTTGGAAATAAGGGCAAAAGGGAAAAGCTCCGAAGCAATAAAGAAGCTGATGGGTTTACAAGCTAAAACTGCCCGTGTATTACGTGATGGCAATGAGGTCGATCTTCCTGTGGAAGAAGTTGTTCTTGATGATATTATTATTGTAAGACCCGGTGAAAAAATACCTGTTGACGGTGTAGTTGTGGAGGGTTCATCTTCAATTGACGAATCAATGATAACCGGCGAAGCTATCCCTACTGAAAAAAATGTAAATGATGAAGTGATCGGAAGTACAATAAATAAAACAGGTTCATTTAAATTTAAGGCAACAAAAGTCGGTAAGGATACGACTTTGTCACAAATTATTAAATTGGTTGAACAAGCTCAAAGTTCTAAAGCGCCTATTCAAAAAATTGTCGATAAAGTTTCGGGCTACTTCGTACCTGGTGTAATAATAATAGCTATTCTTACATTTGTTGTTTGGTATGTCTTTGGTCCTAGTCCAACATTGGTTTATGCTCTAATAACATTTGTTACGGTATTAGTTATTGCATGTCCTTGTGCATTAGGAATTGCAACACCAATTTCATTAATGGTTGGAGTAGGTAAAGGTGCTGAGAATGGTATTTTAATTCGCAGCGGTGATGCGCTTGAAACCGCACAAAAACTTAATACAATTGTCTTAGACAAAACGGGTACGATAACCGAAGGGAAACCGTCATTAACTGATGTAATTACAGCGAACGGTTTTACCGAAGAAGATGTACTAATGCTCAGCGCCAGCGTAGAAAAATCCTCCGAACATCCTTTGGCAGAGGCAATTGTAAATGGAGCGAAAGATAAATCTATAGAATTGAAAGATGCTCAAAACTTTAATGCGATTCCCGGATACGGTGTGGACGCTGAAATAGACGGTCGCAGCGTACTGTTGGGCAACATTAAAATGATGAAAAAATTTCAAATAGACCTGGGGCTGCTTGAAAAAGAAAGCACTCAGTTAGCCGATGACGGGAAAACTCCAATGTTCGTGGCTATAGATAATAAAGCCGCCGGTATAATTGCAGTTGCCGATATAGTAAAAGAGGATTCTGTTGAAGCCATTATTCAACTTAAAAAACTCGGTCTGGAAGTTGTAATGATTACAGGCGATAATACTAGAACTGCAAATGCGATTGCAAAGCAGGTTGGCGTTGACAGAGTATTTGCAGAAGTTCTCCCTGAAGATAAAGCGCTTAATGTACAGAAACTTCAGAATGAAGGAAAGATTGTAGCAATGGTTGGAGACGGAATAAACGACGCACCGGCATTAGCTCAAGCAGATATTGGGCTGGCAATAGGAACCGGAACTGACGTGGCAATTGAAGCTTCTGATATTACACTTATTAAGGGAAGTCTCAAAGGCGTTGTCTTGGCAATACAATTATCTAAAGCTACAATGAAGAATATAAAACAGAACTTGTTCGGTGCATTCTTTTATAACGGACTTGGTTTACCGATTGCGGCCGGAGTATTTTACCCGTTCTTCGGACTTCTGCTGTCACCGTTATTAGCCGGAGCCGCTATGGCATTTAGTTCCGTTACGGTTGTAACTAATGCAAATAGACTAAGAAAATTTAAACCTAAATTTTAAATAAATCTGCAATAGCAGAGGAAAAGGAGATGATAAAATGGCAATCGATCAAATAATAGTAATAATCGTGGGAGTAGGTTTATCAGTTTTAGTGGCTTGGTATTTCTGGTTTTCAGAAAAGAAAGGTGTGAAGATTCAATCATCTGATACCGGCGTACAAGAAGCTGTGATAAAAGTAAAAGGTGGTTACACGCCTGATGTTTTAATATTTGAAGCTGGGAAACCGATAAAACTAAATTTTATTAGGGAAGAAACAGCAGCTTGCTCCGAAGAAGTAATATTTTCTGATCTGGGTAAAAAAGCAACTTTAACACCATTTAAAACTATTCCGGTA
Source organism: bacterium BMS3Abin04 (assembly GCA_002898175.1). Lineage (GTDB taxonomy): Bacteria > Bacteroidota > Ignavibacteria > Ignavibacteriales > Melioribacteraceae > BMS3ABIN04. The sequence continues at coordinate 2,606 of BDSW01000328.1, read as the reverse complement.
GAACTAAAAATAGATAAACCGGGTGAATATAACTTCCAATGCGGAATGGGAATGCTGCATGGAAAATTAATTATTGAGTAAAATTATTTATGAGTTCAACTATTTTTGAAATATCGATTTCCCTTAGTCGTTATTCTCCGGGTATTAACCGAATTTATTTTTGTAAATAAAAAGCAGTTGAAGTAATTACAATAAAATCGGTTACCCGGTTAGTTGAAACTTACAAATTGAAATACCCGGTGTTCCGTTTATCAAGGTAGATTACGGAGATTTGCCTGCGTTATATTGATGTAATTACATTTACTGCGGCTGTCTTAAAGAATATCTATCCTGGATTAAAAGCATAATATTAAGCTAACTTGTAACCAGTTCCTATTATCTCTTTTAATCTCCAATTGTAAAAAATAGTATGTCTCAAATCGAATAAGTTATCAATCTAATGGAATGATAAGCTTGTGAATAAAAAAAACATATTACTCTTCTTAGAAAAACCGGGAATGAATACATGTAACTTATCACAAAAGTTATAGAACTTTTAGGTTCTTACTGTTCAACCTGATTACCTTGATTTACTTTGGCAGATCTAAACCTTGGGTGAGTCAGAAAAAAGATCCACCAGCTTGTAATTCAGGAGGGAAGCATAAAAGGATGTTACTCAGAATACACTTATGCACCTTAACGGATAAAAAATATTAGTTATTGAGTTTTTCTAATCTCGATTCAATTTTATCCATTTCGGAAATTATAGAAGCAACTCTTTTAATTTCTAAGTTTGGAAATTCCTTTTTAACATATTTTATTTTTCCGGCATCATCACAATCACCGGGACAAGCATCAACAACTTTTACAATTTTAAGTGCCAATTCCTTTCTTAAAATTTCCTCCAATAATAAATAAGATGCTTTATCCAAAGTTCCCTGCAATGCTTTGAATTGAATGTATATATCATGAATACTTTTTCCATTATCGATCATTTTTTCAACACCTTCAATTTGTCCTTTTAAGTAGTGAAGGTGTTTTTTTAATGATTTTATTTCCTCAAATAATTCCATTTTAATTTCTATTATAATTTGGAATAACTATAAAAATCTAAATGATTCTCTGAAATAATGTATACACATATGGTCTTTCACCACCGGAAGGTTGGATATACAGATATGGGAAATAATGTAACAATTTAAAATTATCACCTAAGAAATTTGAAACCATTTTATGGTTATAATTTACAATATCTAACCCGCTGCATTTTTGTGCACCTCCAAGTGCAAAGACAGCTATAATTACAAAGCCGCCAATTTTTACCAGATGTTTTAATGTGGAAAAATAGCCTTCTTTTTGCTTTTCTTCGGTTAAGAAATGCAGGACAGTACGATCATGCCATAAATCAATGGCTCCTATTTCTTTTATGTATTCAGGGTCTGTAATATCGTCTACAATCCATTTTACCAATTCTTTCTCTTCATCTCGAAGATTATTTTGTGCAATAGTTAAAGCTGCTTCGCTGATATCGGTAGCAATTATATTTTTGTAACAATTATTTACAAGTTCCAAAATTAAAGTAGTTGCCCCGGAACCAACGTCCAAAATTATTGCATCCTTATTCAGATTACACTTTTGTATAAGATCCAGAGAAGGTTTCGCTGATTCTTCGTACCACCCGAGTTTCTTAATATCGTTTTTCGAATAGATTTCATTCCAATGTTTTTTGTAATCTATTTTAATATCGTTCTTCATAAATTTATTGACGGTTTATTACCGTTAAAATATAGATTGTTTGAAATTTAACAATTACAATTATACATAACTATTCATAAGAACAGTCCGCCTAAAAATCGAGAATTATTTTACAATTTCATCGTTTATAAATATTAAAATTTATAAGCTGTCAATAACCGTTTTTAATTTATTTTGTATTTTCTCAGCAATCTCAACTACTTTATCGTTTTTAACAGCTTCCATTGATGCAACAGGATCAATTGCGGCTATTTCTATGCCGTTTTCATTTTGCTGTACAATTACATTACATGGTAACATAGTCCCTATTTTGTCTTCCGCTTGCAGAGCTTCATTAGCAAACGGAGGATTGCATGCTCCCAGTATTCTGTACGGTCTGAAATCGATACCCAATTTATTTTTTAATGCATTGCTTACATCAAAATCGGTTACAACTCCAAATCCTTCGGACTTTAATGCTACTGTAATTTTTTCTATAGCTTCATCAAATGAAACGTTTAACGTTTTTGAAAAATAGTATGACATTTTAATTCTCCTTATTTTAATTATTTTGTTTTTTAGAATTCTTCTCAAAGGATGTAATGTATTTTAAGGTATATAACCATGTTCCAGGTTTAACAATGATTCTCTATCATCGAATTGACTATTCCATAATTGATCGATTGAATATACAAGGGCAAACTGAAAACGTGTTTCACTATTGTCGAATAATGCTTTCATATCCCCGCTATTTTTATTATACTGTATTTGCATTCCAATAACAAATAGTGCACCAAGTCTATAGAAAGTATTAAAAACAAGCTGTAGCTGCTTAGTGCTGTTTTTCATATTTGTAAAATTTTTAAAACCTGCGGAAACGGAAATTTGTAGCG
>BDSW01000327.1 GCA_002898175.1 bacterium BMS3Abin04 | reverse complement strand
AGAATGTGGACTCATTATGAGTGATAAAAACTTTATTTGCGGATAGAAATGATTCGGGAAGCTTTCTTTATATACTAATTGTGCCATAAAACCAATTTGCAGGTAACTCTTTTTTATGTAATCTAAATAGCAGGTAATATTTATTATCAGTTAAAATGATTTTACTTCATGTGTTCGAAATAACTATTTTTGATAGCAGAATTTAACGACAAACTTGCTTGCTACACCAAGGCGCTTTCAAGTCCCGAATCTCTTACAAATAAACAGGAAGATTTTGTAAGTTCGGTTGACTCACGAATAAATTCAAATTGGATTGTATCGCCTAAACCGAATATATTTATGTCCGCTCTCGGCGCTTCGGCAAGGACATCTTTGAAATTGCCTACAAGTACGTTGAAATCAGTTAAGGAAGGCAAACGGGTTTGTTCGCTTAAATGATATAAAAAATTATACATATGCTTTTTCGATTGATGATTTTCCGCAACTGTTACCAGGTTTATTTTTCCAACCCAATTTAAGTGCAGCTGTAATGTTATTAGAACTGCTAAATGCCAGTTTGGACTTTTATCTCTAAGCCATAGGTTAATGTCTTTTTGTATACCGAAGGCAACGCGCGGGTGATGTTTTAATATCAATACTCCTAAATTATATCTGCGTGCTTGATTAACTAATTCCTGAATAACAAAATCTTTTTCGGGGTTATCACTTAATGTTAAAAATAATGAGTTGGGATGAAATATATTACCCTGTAGAGTTTGTATTACCAGCTTGGCTCCGTGCAGAAAATCGTTGTCTTCAATAACAGTTCCGTTTACCAATAGTTTTTCATCTTTTAGCGGTTGGATTAATGAATTTAATTCTTTTTTTGTTTTCGCAACCTCATTTGTTTTAATGGTAAAAGCATATATACTGCCCGCGGGATATGATATATCTCTAATAAACAACAAAGAACCGCCCCAGTCCTTAGGATTTTCAATAGGAATTAAGAGATCGGGTTTCCATGCAATATTATTTCTTGGAAACTTTGCCGCAATTCTGGAAGCCTGTTCTGCTAAAGTTAAAAATATGCCTCCGCGTAAATCGCTCCATTCTGCCGATAATCCTTTTTGGGTTAACCAGATATAAATTCCGATAACCGAGATAATTGATACAATACTAAAAATCGGGTCGATTAAAAACATAACTCCGAAACTACCTACACCGCCGATAAACGGTACTATTCGCGGAATTTTGAATGTCGGACGGAAGCTTATAATTTTCATACTTTGCTGAATGAAAACAACAAGGTTCAGCATTCCGTAAGTAATTAGAAAAAACATTGTAATTAGAGTTGCCAAAGCATTCAAACTTCCAAATATTAAAGAAACAACTATTATTGCCCCTGTAAAAATTGTAGCATTTCTTGGTTCATTGTCTTTTGTTTTTGCTTCGAAAAATTTATGAAACGGTATTGTTCTATGATACGCCAAAGCTTGCAGAATTCTGGGAGCTCCCACCATACTTCCTAATGCACTTGAAAAAGTTGCTGCAAGAATACCGGCAAGAACCAGCCACCCAACCAGGGCATTGTCTACCATTGCCATTTCATCTGTTCTTAAATCATGTGGAGAAATAAAAAGTGCGGACGCATAAGCTAATCCTATGTAAATAACAAAAGTTACCCCTATTGCACTTAAAGTACCAAGGGGTATCGATTTCCGCGGGTCCTTCAAATCGCCTGATAAATTAGCGCCTGCCATTATGCCGGTTACAGCCGGAAAGAATACTGCGAAGACTGTCCAAAAATCCGCGTCTTTGAAACTTCCGAACAATGTAATACTTTTCTGCGGATCGTTGGGAGATAAAAGAAATGAAATGAGGGAAAAAGTAATTATTGCTAAAATTATATATTGAATTCGTATAGCAAATACGGTACTAACATAGGAGATTAAAAGTAATACACACCACGCAACTAAACTAACAATAATAATAGGGTGGTGCGGAAAAATACGAACCCAACCTTCCGAAAATCCTATAATGTATAATGCTGCAGATAAAGTTTGTGATACATACAGCGGAATACCAACGCTGCCTCCCGCTTCTAATCCAAGTGATTTTGATATTATTGAATACGCACCGCCGGCGCCTATTTTTATGTTGGTGGTTATTGACGACATTGATAAACCGGTCGCAATTGTTATAGTTTTAGCTAAAACAATAATTATAATTGCACCCATCAGTCCGGCATTGCCAACAACCCAGCCGAGACGTAAATACATTATTACGCCGAGAATAGTCAGAACGTCGGGAGTAAATACACCGCCGAAAGTACCAAGCTTTTTTAACTTGAAAGACTCTTTGATAGATTTTATAAAATTTTTAAGGTTCATCAATCCTGTTGTTTATTAGCTCATTATAAACATACAATAATATTTGTTTTTTTACCAAAGTTATGGAGTGGTACAAACCACTTGGTAAGCAGCCCTTTAGTTATCATAATATTTTAAATCTTTTTTTTTGATATGTTAACTAATTCAATTTGTGCTAAGGCTGCGGTAACAGCAGATTCTACACGAAGAACTGAGTTGCTAATTTTAAAAGGAATAAATCCGTGTTTTTCCATGAATTTAATTTCGAACGAAATCCATCCGCCTTCGGGACCAATTGCTAAAATAATATTGTTCACAGTTTTAGGAAATACATCTGTTAAGCAATTCTTTGAGGAACCTTCTGCAACCAGTTTAAGTGTTATATTTGTTCTACTAACAGCGCCAAACGAAAAATCTTCTTCAAAAAACTTTTTAAATCTCTTATAAAAATAAATTTTCGGAACTTTTGTCCTTTTGCCTTGACTTAAACCATCAAGAATATACTGAAGATAATTTTCATCTTTTAATAATGTCGAGTTGAAAAAACTCTTTTCAACACGGTTGGACATTATAAAATGTATACTGTTTATTCCCATTGTTGCGGAAACGGATAAAATTTTTTTTAATGTTTGAGGACGGGGAAGTGCGCAAATTAAATCTATACTGAATTTTCCCGGTGGTGCATGCATTTCCATTAATCTTAAAACAACTTCTTCTTTTTTCAAAATAATAATTTGGGCTTTGCCTATGGGACCATTGATGATACCAACTTCCAAATAATCATCCACATTAGCTCTGAGAATATTAATAATATGATCGGCTATTTTACCGGTTAATTTGTAGATATTTGGTTTTATTATATCATTTTTATTGAGAAGAATTATATTCATAATAAGTAAGGAGGGAATTATTTAAATAATGTTTGTGTTATTGTATTGCTTTAAGAACATTTATACTTTTAATTTCTCCGGCAATTACTAATCTATCGCCTTGTTTTATTACATAATCCGGACTGGGAATTGCTTTAATTTCCTCTCTATGTTTTTCTCTGGTTTTAACAGAGAGAACGTCAACACCGTAATTAGCACGGATATTTAATTCACGTATTGACTTACCGACGAAAGAATTAGGAGACTTTATTTCAACAATTGAATAACCTTCCAAAAATTGAACGCTCGATTCAGGCTCTTTCATACTAATACTGGTTGCTAAAGTAGAAGAAATTTCTCTCCTTTTTATTTCACTATTATACGCCGCCTGTATATCTTTGCGCCAAATCATTCCAATTACTTTTTTTGACGAAGCACTTTCCGTTACCGGAAGACCATAAACATCATTCAGACGCATTTTGTCTAATGCGGTTTGGCAATTATCATCAATTGAAACAGTTTCAAAATTTTGACTTAATAAATCTTCGGCGACTAAAATATTTTCAAGAGAATCTTTTTCAAACAAGTAATCTTTTATAGTATCTACCTTAATAACACCATGAATATTATTGTGTGCATCCAGCACAGGAAATTGTCTGCCTCTGCCTTGAATAACTTTATTCACAACTTGACTGAAATTATCAAAAATATTGATGCCGTCTATTTTTTTTGTGTAAACGTCTTTAACGAATATTGATTCCATTACATTGATTGCCGTTCCCTCTTTAATATGTATTCCGCGCATAACCAGTTTCAATGTATAAATAGATTCGCGGGAGAACTTAGAAGAAACAATCATGCTGATAATAGTAACAATCATAAGAGGAAGGATAATTCGATAATCATTTGTTAATTCGAATACTATAATAATAGCAGTAATCGGAGCTCGCGTAGTTCCGGCAACCAAACCGCCCATTGCTACAAGAGCGTAAGCGCCTGGTCCCGCAGTGATAGCAGGAAATAAATCATGAACAAAAGCGCCGAAAAAAGATCCGAGCATAGCGCCCATAAAAAGCGAAGGAGCAAAAATACCTCCGGAGCCGCCGCTTCCCAAAGTAATTGATGTGGCTATAATTTTTACAAAAACCAAGATTAAAGCAAAGCCCCAAGCCATTTTACCTAAAAGAGCAATATTAATTGAATCATAACCTACACCCATTATGTGCGGGTAAACCAATGCAATTAATCCAATTAGAAATCCGCCGATTATAGGTTTAACATATTCAGGTATTTTAAGTCGGTTATCAAAAAAATCTTCCGAATAATAAAGCGCTTTTATAAAAGCATACGAAACCAATCCGCTCAAAAGCCCTAATATAAAATAGAAAATCAGTTCATAGGGGCTTCCCATGGAGTATTTTGGTACTGTAAATGCCGCAAAGTCACCTTCAAAGCTTCGGGAAATAACGGTAGCCATTACCGAAGAAATTACAATTGGCGAAAACTGGGCAACGGCAAAATCCATCAAAACAATTTCAACGGCAAATAAAGCGCCGGCTATGGGAGCGTTAAATGCCGCCGCAATTCCCGCTGCGGCGCCGCAGCCTACTAAAGTTTTTAATCGGGAAGTGGGAACTCTAAAAAATTGCCCGACGGTAGAACCGAGACTTGAACCGATTTGAATAATCGGTCCCTCTCTACCAACAGAGCCGCCGGTACCAATTGAAATTGCACTTGCCAAGGCTTTAATCAAAGCAACACGCGGTCTTATAGTACCGCCCTTCAGCAAAATCGCCTGCATAACTTCAGGTACGCCATGTCCTTTTGCTTCAGGTGCAAAAAAGTAAATTAACGGTCCCACAATTGCTCCGCCAATTACCGGTGCAAGTATTAAAACATACCAAGGTGAATGCATGATATCTTCTAATATATTTGTACCGCTGCCGACAAAAGACAAATCGGAAAACCACTCGATCATTGCACGAATACCAATTGCTGCGAAACCGGCAAAAACGCCGATAACAATTGCTACAATAATCATAAAGGTATGTTCTGTTAGCTTAGCCCTTTCTAAAAATGCGGCTGTGCGTCTGGATAGTATTTTATAATATTGACCGATAGACGAGATTTTCAATTAAACTTCCTTAAATTACACATTATAGTTCCGGCAAAAGCAATACTAAAATATTGAAACTTTTAGAACTTATTCAACTTATTTAGAATAAAAATTTATCATTATTTTAATGGCGCTTGTACAAACATCACAAAACGGTTTATCTCCTTTAGAAAACATTATACAGTCAAGCATCGGTCTGTATAAACCTTTAGAAGCATAACCGGCGCCTTCAAAAGCTCCAACCTTTCCGGCATATCTGCTTTTATGTACGAAGCTGTCAACTTTTGCGGCGTGTTCTTTGTCTAACTTATTAAACATATTTTTTATAATCGTAATAGAATCCTGCGGGGCGTTATGTTTGGTAAGTTTCGCAATTTGGTTATTTAGTTTTCGTCTTAACCGCTGCCACGAAAAGTCTAAACTATCATACTTCTCTTTTCCCCAAGGAGTTGGAATAGCAATTCCCGGAGTTAACAAGCTATCCCATTTTACATGCGGTTTATTAAGCAATGCAGTTATATTTGGTTCAACAGGTTCAACTCCCTTTGGATAAAAATCGCTGTACGCAACATCCGAAGTATAATATTCATCAGCTAATCCCGTAAAAGAATGCCCGAATTCGTGCAAAAATACGTACTCGCTCCATTTATTATTTGTTGTAAACGTACAGTATTGATTATAAATACCTCCGCCTCCGTAGCGTTTTGAGTTTACCATTATATAAATTGCATCGTAAGGAACATGTTCTGCTAAATTTCTTATTTCTTTATTATCTTCGGTCAATAAATATCTGGCCGAGCCGAGGGAGTTAAAAGTGCAGTTCAGAACGGTTGATTTATATTTCCCGGCTCTCGGTTCGTCAACGCCGCTTTCCGCAGACGGTTTGAAAACGCCATAAAAATTGAACTTATCCTTAACTTCTTTGTATGGTTCTTTGTTGAGAAATACGTTCATAAATCTGTTGAAATCAGTCTTGAATTTGTTGAATTCGGTTTTTGTGTAACCTTCGCTTAAGATGGCAATGTCAACTTTATTATGCGGAGAACCGCTTAGTTTACCATTAATAATTCTGATGTTATTGCTTGATATTTTTTTACGAATAATGTCAACACTTTCCGGATCAATAATAAATTCCGCTAATTGTTCTAATTTATTTTTTTTATTACGTTTTTCAAAAACGAGTTTAATTTTTTCTTTAGGCGCCGGGATTAAGATAGATTCCTGAAATGTTTTTTTCTTTCCCTTAATTGCATCGCTGCTAGTTTGATATTCGAAATAGTAACTATTAAATCCTTTTGAATAAATTAAGGAGTCTGATGCTAAGTCGTAAACTTTAGCATAATATGCACCATTGTTTAACGTATCTATCAAGTTAACAGTATTGCCTGCCCAGTTTCCATAGATAATTATTTTATCAACTGTAATTAAGTCAAACTTTGCATTTCCGGTATGATAATAATCAACACGTAAAGTTTGATCATTAAAATAATCAGAAAACTTTGTTGTTTTTTTACTGCCTGCAAACGAAATTACAAAGGATAAAGATAAAAATAGAAGTACTTTCATTCTTTTTTTCCGATTCTATTTTTACAAAAATTCAAAATTAATTATATTGATAAAAGATTCTTTCAATAATAATGTTAATCTAATGAAATACAAATTCCAAATTCAACTATTTTTAATCTTTTTTAGTTATACAATAAACGCACAGAATGTTATTATTAAAGGTAATCTACGACCCGGCGAATTGCTGGTAGGATATACTGATAGTTTACAAAGCGTTTTGCTGGATTCCAAACCGCTTAAAAGTTCGGATGGAGTATTTATTTTTGGTTTCGACCGGGACGCAAAGGGAATTCACTATTTAAAATTGATGTATAAAAACGGCAAAGAAATTATTAAAAAGTTAAAACTTAAAAAACGAAAATATAAAATACAGAGAATAAATAAAATTAAGAAAAAGTATGTAAAACCGCCTAAATCCGAGATAACAAGAATTACAGAAGAAAGGAAGAAAATTAAAAAGGCGCGCAGAATAATTGAAGAAACCGATTCGCTTTTTTATTTATCCGGATTTAAAAGACCAGTGAAAGGGGGAAGGTTAACAAGCATTTTCGGAAGCCAAAGGATATTAAACGGAGTTCCTAAAAATCCGCACAACGGTTTGGATATTGCTTCGCCTCGAGGTACACCGGTCTATGCAATGGCAGACGGCATTGTAAGGTTAGTTGGACATAAATTTTTCTATAACGGTAATTTTGTTTTGATAGATCACGGGCAAGGGCTAAACAGTATTTATCTTCACTTTAGGAAAACTTTCGTAAAGGATGGACAGTTTGTAAAAAAGGGAGAGGAAATAGGTGAAATCGGAACAACCGGGCGTTCTACGGGACCACATCTTCATTGGGGTGTTCAATGGTACAATAAAAGAATTGATCCGGCCGGAATATTAAAATTAAATAAGTCCATTACGTTAATCCGCTCGAAAATAAAAACAATTAATCATTCTCATAAATATTCAAAAGGAGGTTAAAGATGGCTGCAAAGAAAATTTTGATGTTGGTTGGAGACTTTGTAGAAGATTACGAAGCAATGGTTCCCTTCCAAATTTTAACAATGGTCGGGCATACAGTTCATGCTGTTTGTCCCGATAAAAAAGCCGGTGATACTGTAAAAACAGCCGTACATGATTTTGTAGGCGACCAGACTTATGTTGAACTGCAGGGACATAGGTTTCATATTAATTTTGATTTTGATGAAGTTAATCCGGCAGACTATGATGCACTGGTAATACCCGGAGGTAGAGCTCCGGAATATTTAAGATTAAACGAACGTGTTCTTGAAATTACAAAACACTTCGGGGAAAACAATAAACCAATTGCCGCTATTTGTCATGGACCTCAAATACTTGCCGCAGCAGGATTATTGAAAGACAGAAATGTAATTTCTTATCCTGCAGTTGGACCTGAATGCAAAGCGGCGGGAGCTAAATACGGAGAGATTAGTCCGGGTGCCGACAATGCATTGACCGACGGAAACTGGGTTACTGCACCCGCATGGCCCGCACATCCGGAATGGATGAAGCAATTCTTGAAAGTTTTGGGATCAACGATAGAAGCATAGGAAAAGATTATTTAATAAAAAAGGGAATGCTAAACCTGCATTCCCTTAAATTAACCTATGTTCATCAAAATATCCCTTTTGTAACTTTAGCGAAGGAGCGTCATTTTTTTAACTTGAATAATTTTGCCGAATTTTAATTGATAGAAGTAAACTCCACTGGTAAGATTAGAAGCGTTAAAATTTATTTCATAACTGCCGGCTGGTTGGTTTTTGTCAACCAAAGAAGCGACCTCTTCACCCAAGACATCATAAATATTTAGTGAAACGTAACCCGAATTAGGAATTTGGTATTTTATAATTGTACTTGGGTTAAAAGGATTAGGGTAATTCTGAGACAATGAAAATGAATTAGGTTTAGGGTTATTATCTTCATTTACATCGGTGATTGTTCTGTAATATACGTTATATTCGTATCCGTTTATACAAGGAGAAAAGAATTGTAAATAGGAACTATCCGCTCTCGGGAATTCGGGGATATAAAAAAAGCCGTCGTCGCTAACCCAATGATTTGTAAACCAAGTTTCATATGTGCCTTTTTTGCATAATCCGTCTGTGTTGTAGACGAAACTATATCTGTCACCGTTGTCCCAACCGCTTCCATTCCAATTATCATAGTATGTCGTTGTTAACATATGATTATTGATGTCGTAAGTATATTCGTCTTGGTAAGCCCCATGCCAATTGCTTCCGTCCCAATCTTCTATTAATCGAGTAAGTATTTTTCCATTAGAATTATAAGTAAAGTTAGCGCGGGAGTCATCAACCCAATTTGCAGTGCCGGAATCCCACTTTTTCCTATTCGCGTATGTTTCGTTTCCGTTAGAGTCAAAGGTAAACAAGTACAAATAATAATTTTCCCATTGGTTTGTTGAGTTGTTCCAAACAAATTCATTTTTGGAAAGCATATTATTGTTGGTGTCATAAGTATAAGTTGTCTTAAAATCATTTTCCCAAGCACTATGCGACCAGGAATAGTAAATCGCAGAGGTTTTATTGTTATTCCCGTCGTAAGTCCATTCATATTTCGAATTTTCTTGCCAAGCTCCGCTTTCCCAAGTGTAGTATACTTCTGATGTAATATTATTATTTCCGTCAAAAGTATTTTCATATTTTGAAGACAGTTGCCATGCTCCACTATTCCAATTTGAAAATACCTTTAGGACGGTGTTATTTCTTGCATCATAAGAGGATTCTACTTTATATTTGTTTACCCAAGTTGTTAAAGTTGTATCCCAATTTTCTTGTAAGTATAATATAATATTTCCATTGGGATCATAAGTATAGGTGCTTTTCCTGCTTTTTATCCAAACCCCATTATTCCAATCTAAAATTAGTTTAGATAACAATCGTCCATCGGGGCGATATTCAAAATGATAATCTTCGTAATATCCCTTTACCCCATTATCCGTATATTCTCCAAAATATTCTTTTAAGTAACCGTAATCATCATAATCATAAGAATATTTTATCCATTGATAAGAAGTATCATAAGCCAAAATAACAATACTATCAATAGCAGGCTCTATTCCACTTAATCTTTGAGCTTTGAATAAGTCCGGTAGAGGGGGATTGGCAGAATCTTCAAAATTGTTTTTAATTATAGGATTAATCATAAATTTAGAAATGGTACTTCTTCCTAAATTCTCAGCTTTGTTAAATTTCCGGTCTGCAAAATGGCTTTGCGAAAAAATGATTGTAGAAGAAAAAGATAAAATCAGTAAAACAGTAAGGAACACTTTCCATATTAGTTGATTCTGTTTCATTAGAAACTTCTCCCAAAAATATAATTAAAATAATTTAGTTTAATACATCTATATTAAACTCGGGGTATTGACCCGGGGTATAAGTTTCTCTGGAAAAGGATTGGATTTTTATATGCAAAATGTACTAATTAAATACTTTATCTCCTAAAAGATATTATGCTTTGTACTAGGGGATACATAATTTGGTAGTATCCCCTTTGTACGCAATATTATTTTAAAAGCATCATTTTCTTAACTTGAATATTATTACCGGATTTTAATTGATAGAAATAAATTCCGCTTGTAAGATTAGAAGCGTTAAAGTTTATTTCATAAGTTCCCGGAGCTTGTTCTTTGTTAACTAAAGCAGCGACTTCTTCACCTAATACATCATAAATCTTTAGTGTAACATAACCCGAATTTGGAATACGATATTGAATCTTTGTACTTGGGTTAAACGGATTAGGGTAGTTTTGTCCTGATTTGAATAAAGAGGGCAAATTACTTTGTTTGGTCTCAACATCAGTTATCTCTGATATAGAACGCCAGTAAACGCCTCCGTTGTAAGTTCCGGCA
>BDSW01000326.1 GCA_002898175.1 bacterium BMS3Abin04 | reverse complement strand
GTAAAAAATTTGACAGTCAGACCGATAAATTTTGCACATAAATTAAACTATAATAAATACAGGCCGGAGATTGAGTCTTTGGCTGATCCGTCATTCCATTCTTCCGAATTATTCGGGTTAGAAATGGCAGAGTTAACGGATTTAGAATATAATATTCTCAACTCAAATTTAATTAAATACGGTAAAGAAAATGTTGTCCTAGTAAAAACTAATTTTCATAATAAAGAATTTGTATGCTTAATAGGTACTAACTACAGTTTGAATAAATTCCTTTTGGAACTTTGTCTTAAAAACGATAATTCATTTTTTGAAGAACTTCGTTTAACACTTCTAAATTATACGGATTATCATTTGGGTTCATTTAAAATTGGAGATAAGCAATTCTTTAATGAAAACTCTTACGTGATGGGAATTATAAATGCAACTCCAGATTCATTTTCCGACGGTGGAAAATATTTATCACCGGAAAAAGCAATTGATCGCGGGATCGAGATGTTCGATAAAGGAGTTGATATTATTGATATCGGTGGTGAATCTACAAGACCGGGAGCCGGTAAGGTTTCCATTGAGGAGGAAATCAATAGAACTATCCTCATTATTAAGGGTATATTAAAAAACAGGTCTGAAGCTGTTATTTCAATCGATACTACTAAAAGTGAAGTTGCTGAAACGGCTTTAAAAGAAGGTGCGCTTATTGTAAATGATATTAGCGGTTTAACTTTCGATTCTAAAATGTTAGAAACAGTAGTTAAGTATGAGGCTGCCTTAATAATTATGCATATCAAAGGAATCCCAAAAAATATGCAGGATAATCCTGTTTACGAAGAAGTTATTAATGATGTTTATGAATTCTTAAAAAGGCAAAGTACAATTGCCTTGCAGGCGGGAGTTAAGACTGTATTGGTCGATCCCGGAATTGGTTTTGGAAAACGGGTATCCGATAATTATGAAATACTTAATAGACTTGACGAATTTATGGGATTAGGATTACCGATATTAATCGGACTTTCCAAAAAATCATTTATTGGCGAAGTATTAGACTTAACTGTTGACGAAAGAGAAAATGCAACTATTGTGGCGGAAACAAAAGCTGTGAAAAGCGGAGCTGTAATTGTTCGTACACATAATATTGATAAAGCTTTGGAAGCGAAGAAAATTCTAAATTTTATAGACAATCCTAACTTGGTAATAAATGGTTGAATTATTCAAAATAGGATTTTTACCCTTCACACTGATTGATTTGATTGATATAGGTTTGGTATCCTATATCATTTATAAATTATACCTTCTTCTTCGCGGTACTTTGGCAGCAAATATTTTTATGGGTTTAGTTTTTGTTTTGCTTCTTTCTTTTGTTGCCCAAGCCGCAAATTTTAAAACGTTAAGTTGGCTGCTAAAGTTAGTTACCGACATTTGGGTAATAGCATTTATTGTTTTGTTCCAACCTGAGTTAAGGCGATTACTTGTATTGCTCGGAAGGTACCCTTTCTTTAAGAAATTTGCAAAAACCGAAGACACAACCACTGCAGATATAATTACTGAAGCAGCATTTGAACTTGCCCAGCATCAGCACGGCGCTTTAATGATTTATGTTAAGGAAGTAGGAATAAAAGGAATTGTTGAATCCGGTGAAGTCTTAAATGCAAAACTAAGTACTAAATTACTCCGATCAATATTTTTCCCGAGAAGTCCTTTGCACGATGGCGCCGTTGTAATTAAGGATGATATAGTAGAAGCTGCAAGATGTACACTTCCGCTAACTTCAAAAACATCTTTCGATGGTGTTGCCTTGGGTATGAGGCACAGAGCCGGACTTGGAATTTCTGAGGAATCAGACGTTATAAGCATTATCGTATCGGAAGAAACAGGCGGTATTTCTGTTGCCGAGAACGGCGTATTGAAGCGCGGGCTATCTAAAGAAGCTTTGCGTAATTTATTGTTATCAAGCATTAAAGGTTCAAAAGCCAGAGGTTTAAGGAATATCTTTGAACTATTCAACAAAGAAAAATAAAATTTGTGCAGTAGTTCCTTTTTATAATGAACAAACTACTTTAAGTAAATTACTGCGCTCGGTTTCTAATTACGTTGATTGCATAATTGCAGTTGATGACGGCTCTACAGATAAATATACAATTCCGGAAGAAGTTTTTGAAAAAGTTAATTTGATTCAGCATCCGAAAAATTTGGGAAAAGGAGCCGCAATCAGATCAGGTTTTATAAAAAGTGTTGAACTTAACACCGGTACTACAATTGTAGTTGATGCAGACGGGCAGCACGATCCTAAATTTATTCCTTATTTTATTGAAAAAATTTCCGAGTTTGACATTGTCGTTGGAAATAGGTTATTTGATATGAAGTTTATGCCCATTCACAGAAGAGCAAGTAATTTGTTGACATCAAAACTTTTAAGTATAAAAACAGGTATAAAGATATTAGATAGTCAATGCGGATTTAGAGCTTACAGAACAAGTATTCTAAATATATTATTGCCTGATTTTACAGGCTTTGAAGCAGAGAGTGAGATATTAGTAAAAGCGGCAAAAGCTAAATTCAGCATTGGATATGTTGATGTGCCAACTGTTTATGGAAATGATAATTCAAAAATGAAGTCGGTTGAAGCAACTTTGGGTTTTATTAAAGTATTGCTAAGTTAAAAATGGCTAATATTAAAAAACATACAATACGAAAAATCAAAAAATCTACCGGTTTCTGTAAAGCCGGTAAAAAAATATTAAAGAAGAAGCTCAAAAATGTATTTAAACTGATCAATACCTTTTTAATTGACGATTCGGTGGAAAACCTTCACTCTATGAGAATTGGGATTAGGAGATTTAGATATGTAATGGAAATATTTTACTTCTGCTTTGAACCGAAATCATATCAATATGTTTATAATAAAGCTAAAGAACTTCAAGATTTTGTTGGTGAGGGGAGGGACTTAGATGTTCTGGGCGATAAAATAAAACGAGTTGAAAATGAAGAAAACATTAAAATATCGGAAAATTTTTTTTCACGAATTGATGAAGATAGAATAAAAGTAAGACAACTTATTAAATTGGAATTAATTAAATTTATAGAGAACAAAGAAGTAAATAAATTTCTTACCAAAACAAAATAAGGGGTGTAAAAATGAAACTAAAATATTTTTCGCATTCCGCATTTCAAATTACAACGAATGATGGAAAAGTAATCTTAATTGATCCGTATTTAGACGGTAACCCGACTTCGCCGGTTAAGTCGGATGAAGTAAGTGCGGACTTTATTATACTAACACATGCGCATGGAGATCACATTGGAGACACATTTAAGATTGCAGAAAGAACAAATGCCTTAATTATTTCAGTAAATGAACTTGCGGATTATGTCGCATCGAAAGGATTTAAAGCGCATAACATGCATATTGGCGGTGCACATAATTTTGAATTCGGTCGTATTAAATTTACAATTGCTCACCATGGCTCAATTACTCCCGATGGTCATTACGGAGGTGAGCCTGCCGGTTTTGTACTTTCGATCGATGGTAAAAATATTTATCATGCCGGGGTTACTGGCTTATTTTTAGATCTGAAATTAATCGGT
>BDSW01000325.1 GCA_002898175.1 bacterium BMS3Abin04 | reverse complement strand
TCTTTAGCAACTTTGCAAGCCTCAAAAACCAAGCGTTGTGTATTTACACCTAATGCCGGTGTAATACCGCTCCAATGGAACCAATTTGTATTTGCAAATATTTTTCCCCAATTAAATTCATTTGTTCCTGCTGTTGAAATTGCCGCATTAGCTCTATCATAAATTACTTTAGATGATCTTTGACTGGCGCCGGTTTCTAAAAAATATATCCCGATCCTATCTCCGCCACGGACAATGTAATCATCTTTTATATTATATCTCCTCAAATGATTGAGAGCAGCTTGGCCAATTTCATGTTTAGGCAGTTTTGTAACAAAATAACTATTCAAGCCATAATTTGCCAATGAAACAGCAACGTTTGCTTCACCACCACCATAAGTTGCATTAAAATATTGAGATTGTACAAATCTGCTGAATCCCGGGGTTGAAAGCCTCAACATAATTTCACCAAAGGTAACTACTTTTTTATTCATAGTTCTTTACCCTTTTATTTAATCCATTCATTACTACTTCCGCATTGTACTTAAGTTTTTCATAATTATTATTTCTTATCGCTTGTTTATCTAATAATGAGCTACCTATGCCGACAGCGCTTGCTCCTGCTTCCAACCAATCTTTTACATTAGTTAAACTTACTCCTCCGGTTGGAATAAGTTTCAAATTCGGGATAGGAACTTTGACAGCTTTTATAAACTCCTTCCCGGTAATATTTGCAGGGAATATCTTTATCAAATCCGCGCCTTCTTTATATGCATTGTAAATTTCAGTCGGTGTAAAACATCCTGGAATTGCCGGCACATCATATTTGTGAGCTATATTTATTATTTCAGTATCCAATATTGGACTTACAACATATTTAGCTCCGGCTTTAATTGCTAATTCTGCATCTTTGGCAGTTAAGACGGAACCTACGCCTATCAGAATATTCCCATTAAATTCTAAATCCAATTTTCTTATCATTTGAAAAGCGTTGGGAATCGTCATTGTAATTTCAATTACTGTAATTCCTCCGCTGTAAATTGCTTGAACTATAGATAATAATTTATCAGGATTTTCGACTCTAACAACTGCAATTACAACCTCCTCAAGAATTCTGTCAACAATTTCTTCTCTATTCATAACCCTTTCTTTATTGAATTTTAATTCCTAGTGGATTTGTTAATCTTTCTGCATATTTTTTCAAATAGTCAAACTAATTCTCTTTATTATTAAAATCTCCGCTTTTTGACCAACCGGCACCGGCTAATAAATCAAGTGTTGAGATGGTTTGGTTTTTACAATAAACAAGTTATGATCTTTCGTTTTAATTGTATCGATAATATTATTTTGTTGAATAATAACACCACAATCAGTAAAACCGTTTTTACCGTCATTCTTCTCCCGGTTTTCCCAGTAAGAAATAAAAATCCTAATATTAACATTTTACTCTTTATCATTTTACTCCCCAATTCGCTTGCCAATAAAACTTTTTATGTCGGTTTAAAAGTTTACTTTATAATAACTCATTAGAAATGATTTGTGAATGCTCTTCTGCTAATTTTAGGTGTTCAGTCATCATATCAAAAGCACCATCTTCATCTTTATTCTTAATCTTATTAACTATACGAGTATGATAAAGTAAAGCTGTATTCTGAGCTTTTTCTATATTAGCATAAACCAACATTCTTATTTTAGGCATTATATTAAAAATAGGCTCAATAATTAATGGTATCATCGGGTTAGCGGTTGCATTAGCAATAATTAAATGAAAGTCTCTATCAATAACTCCCTGCCTTTGATAATCCGAAATATCACAATTCTCAAGATCAATTAAACTTTTTTCCAGTTTTTCTATATCTGTTTCGGACCTGTATTGTGCAGCGATTCTAGCTATGCCCGGTTCCAGAACTTTTCTTACCTCAATAATATGAGCAATGTATTCTTTATTAAGATTTAATTCCAAAAACATCATCATGGGCTTCAACACGTTTGAGCGGCTAAACCTTTTAATAAAAATACCGCTGCCTTTTTTAACAGTTATTAAACCTTTCGCATTCAACATTTGCAGCGCTTCACGCAGAGCTGTTCTACTAACACCAAACATATCGCACATTTCTTTTTCTGTAGGAAGTTTTTGACCGGAAACGAAAGTTTTGTTTAGTATTGCCTCTTCTATTTTTTGTTGAATTTCTTGACTAATTGTAATGGGCTTACCGATTTTTTGAAATACTTCTGCCATGTTGATTCCTGTAAGATTTTATATGTATGATGTATTACACATTAAAATTTATCAAAAATATACCAGATATCAAATGTTTTATGAAATCTATTTATAATGAAAATGATCTTTCTTAAAAAAAATTCAATTAATTATTACAACATAATAACAATTTGGATTCTCTGCCTTTCACATCACAAATGATCTAAGTCTATATAAAAACAATATGCTATATGCATCACAACTGCTCTTATTTAATCTATAATAAAGTCGTATTTAACAATAGAGCATAAATTTCCTAAAAGTAGATAAAATTTTCTTTGGTTACTTTCAAAAATTATTCATAATATGTAATACATAATACAAATTATGCATTTAACATAATCTCTTTGTTTTAAAAATAATTTCAAGAGGCTAAAAATGAGATATATGTTAACCAATGAAGAGATAAATTCTTATAGAGAAAACGGTTTTTAAATTGATACTGATTTCCTTACACTTCAAGAACTAGGAGTTTGGCGCAAATCCGTTTTTAATGCAATAACTAATAGAAGCGGAATAAAAATACCCGGCATAGAAGTTAAGACCGGCGATGATGATGGAATAAATGCTGATAGTAGTTACTTAGGAAAAGTGAAGACAATCGATTCTTCAACATTTGAGAAAACATCCATTTTACAGCTCTTTGATGACTGTAATTACAAAAATATAAATGTCAATTATCCTAACCAGCTGTTTTTATTTAAATTATAACGGAACAGTAGTGATACATAGTATAAAATTTAATATTTAGAATCAATTGACAAATATAATTTTATCAATTTTCGAGTTAAAAACACGTTTCCAAAAGCATATTTGTATGCAAATTGAGAGAGATACTCGTAAGTTATTGTAATATAATATATTTGGCGGAGAGGGTGGGAACTGAACCTTACATATTTTGTTATCCAGCTAATTACAAATTATTAGATTTTGAGCTAAAATCAAGGAATTATAAATTTAGATGAATAAAAAATATCCGATATAATACATTATTATCGTAAGAATATCGCAAGAGCTATTGACAAGCCGAGAAATTAGCCTTA
>BDSW01000324.1 GCA_002898175.1 bacterium BMS3Abin04 | reverse complement strand
ATTTCGTGATGCTGTATTGGGCTTTTTTGAAAACTCGGGAAATATGAAAAATGAAATAGGACAATTTATCGGAAACAAACTCCATTTGTTAACTGCCGACTAATTCCGAAAACCACTTTGGGAAATGTATATATAGTATGTAGTGGATTATGACATTTCATTATTGACATTGAGTAAGAAATACGGATATATTATATGCATGTTTGTGCAACTATGTATATAAGGATTAAAAATGCAGGAATATCTCGAAAAGTTCAAAACTTTAAGCGATGCGACGCGCCTTCGTATTATTAATCTTCTAATTGAGAAAAATACACCTTTATATGTTTGTGAATTCACGGATGCGCTGGAACTAGGTGAAAGAGGATTAGTCCTTTCTGAAGATCACGAGCTAATTTATGACGGCGATTTGGAACAACTGCTGGATGATAAGGAAAGTTTACTTAAAGCTAATTTAATCCATACACACAAACATAGACATGACGGACTTGAACACAAGCATTACCACATTCACTATTGGGGTTAATTTCTGATTTTTCCTGAATGTTACTTGCAAAATGTTTAATATTCATACCTATTCCAGTATTTTCAATTTTTGAATAGCATCGTTGCCAGGCGTGCCAAGAACCGGCTTTATACTCAAATGATATAAAATGTTTATGTTTTTCCCCTCTTGACAAATACAACTTTCTGACGGTTTCTTCGTCTGCTAATTCATAAAAAAGTGCATTACTAAATCCGCTATTTGCCCAAATTATTATTGTTATATCCTGATACTTTGACCTTATCCATTTTATTTAACTGAATCAAATATAATGTTTTACACCCCCATTTTTAGTTTTACTATGAACTTTTCGGGTTAAAGCAATCCACTAAAGCTGGGAGGTGGAACATATTAGTAAAACAATCAATAATGTTATACCAAATGATACGATGATAAATATTTGTCTTACGTTCATACAATAACCTTATTTTATTGAACCGCATTACTTTTAATTACAATCATTTTATCGCGGGTCATTTCGTGCATTGAATAAGGTATTCCTCCCATTCCTAATCCCGATGAATCTCTTCCGCCGAAAGGCATCCAATCTACGCGAAATGCTGTGTGATCATTTATCATTACAGCCGTAGCATTTAATTGACTAACAGTATCTAAAGCAATATCAATATCGGATGTAAATACGGATGCCTGAAATGCATAAGGAAGTGAGTTTGCAATGTTTATTGCTTCTTGTCTGTCAGAATATGAGTATAAGCAAATAACAGGTCCAAATACTTCTTGAGTAGATATTTTTATATCGGGCGACGGATTAAGAACAATAGTTGGTGCAAAACAACTTTTTGATATTCTTTCCCCGCCGCTAAGAATTTCTCCGCTTTTTTCTTTTGCTTCATTTATCCAATTTTCTACTCTATCAACTTCAACCGGTTTAATTAATGGACCAACATCTGTATTTTTATTTAATGGATCTCCGACTTTTAATTTTAGAGCCAAATTAGAAAGTTTTTCCGCTACATCTGCTGCAATAGAATCGTGTACAAACACTCGTTGAACAGAAACACAAACCTGTCCTGCATGATAAAACCCGCCTTTTATTAATAGCGGCAGCATATCATCAATTGCGGCATCTTTTTCTACTATAACGGGAGCAACTCCACCATGTTCAAGAGCGCATCTGGTTCCCGGGGAAAGTTTTGATCTTAAATACCAACCTATTTTAGCCGAACCGATAAAAGATAAAAAATTTATCCTCGTATCAGTTGCTAATAATTCCGCATCTTCATTTTTAGCAATTATTGCTCGGCACCAATCTTTAGGAAGTCCTGCTTCATATAAAATGTCGACAAATTTCAAACAAGAAAGAGGTGTAGTAGATGCAGGTTTTATAAGCACGGGACAACCAACGGCAATTGCGGGAATTGTTTGATGAACAATTAAATTAAGCGGATGATTAAAAGCGCTTATTGAAGAAACAACACCTATCGGCTCGCGCATGGTAAAAGCCACTCTATTTGCCGAAGATTTTGTATGCCCCATAGGTATTTCTTTTCCACTCATTTGTCCGATATGCTCTATGGCTAACTTCACGCCGTTAATCGCTCTATCAATTTCTACTTTGGAATCAACATAAGGTTTTCCCCCTTCCCGAGCAGCAGTAAGTGTAAGTTCCTCTTTTCTTTCCTCCATTATTTTCGTAGTATTTTCAAGAATAGTAATTCTTTCATATTTCGGCAACCGCCTTCTTCTATCGTCAAATAGAGTTTTTGCTTTTTCTATTGATGACAAAATTTCACTTGGATTCATAACCGGAATATCATCAATTAATTCATTGTTGTATGGGGCATAAATTTTCATATTGTTATTCCTTTTAATTAAAGTCGGCAATTTTTTGCTGAATTTTTTTGTTTAGTATAGTATTGTTCAAAGAATAGTCAACAGGTATATCAATTAAATGAACACCACCGCTTTCAAAGCATTCGTTTAAAAGCGATGGTAATTCTTCGGTTTTATTAATTCGATGACCGCAGGCGCCAAAACTTTCCGCATATTTTACAAAATCCGGATTGGTATAATCAAGCCCGAAGGATTCAAATCCTAGACTTTGCTGTTTCCACTTAATCATACCGTAAGCGCTATCATTTAAAATTACTACTGTTAGGTCAATGTTTAATCTAACCGCCGTTTCCAATTCTTGTGAATTCATCATAAAACCGCCATCGCCGTTTACAGAAATTATTTTTCTTTGAGGATAAACTATTTTTGCAGCAATAGCTGACGGCAGCCCGGCTCCCATTGTTGCCAGTGCATTATCAAGTAAAAGTGTATTTGGCTGATAACATTTATAGTTCCTTGCAAACCAAATTTTATATACGCCGTTATCAAGCGTAACAATACCATCCGCGGGCATTATGTCGCGAACAACTTTTACTATTCTCTGCGGTAAAACCGGGAAGCGATTGTCTTCAAAGTATTTTGAAAGATGCGTATCCACTCCCTCTTTTATCATATTGTAATAAGAAAAGTCCCAGTGTGATTCTTGATTTAATTGCGATGTTAAACTTTCAATTGATGAAGAAATATCGCCGAGAACTTCCAACTGAGGAAAATAAACATCATCCACAACAGCAGGAAAAAAGTTTATGTGGATTACTTTTGTTCCCTCTTCTTCCATGAAGAAAGGCGGTTTTTCAATAGTATCGTGACCAACATTAATAATTAGGTCGGCATGTTCAATAGCACAATGAACAAAATCTTTTGAAGAAAGTGCTGCTGTGCCCAGAAATAAAGGGTGTCTTTCATCAACAACGCCTTTACCCATTTGAGTATTGAAGAAAGGGATTCCTGTCTTATTAATAAACTCTGTTAATGCTTCGCTTGTTTTCTTTCTGTTAGCGCCGGCACCAATTAATATTAAAGGCATTTTTGAATTCTTAATCATTTCCGTCGCTTTTGCTATTGATTTAGTATCAGCTATCGGTCTGCGTATAGGATGAACCTTTAATAATCTATAATTCACTTGTTCGGCTGCAATATCCTCAGGCAACTCAATATGTACGGCGCCTGGTCTCTCTTCTTTTGCAAGTCTAAAGGCTTCACGTATAACTGAAGGAATATTGTTCCCATTAACAATTTGGTGAGTAAATTTAGTCAATGGACGCATCATGTCAACAATATCAACAATTTGGAATTTACCCTGTTTGCTTTTTTTAAT
Source organism: bacterium BMS3Abin04 (assembly GCA_002898175.1). GTDB lineage: Bacteria > Bacteroidota > Ignavibacteria > Ignavibacteriales > Melioribacteraceae > BMS3ABIN04. Next base: position 917 of record BDSW01000324.1, on the reverse strand, counting down.
CGGCTTCTGTCCGGTTAACATAACCATCGGCATAGCGCCCAATTGCGCGTAAGCGGCAGGTGTTACTAAATTAGTAGCGCCCGGACCTAATGTGGAGAGACATACGCCGGGTTTGCCTGTCAACCTTCCGTAAGTAGCAGCCATAAATCCTGCGCCTTGTTCATGACGTGTAAGTATCAATTTAATATTTGAATCTTTCAAAGAATTAAGAAAATCGAGATTCTCTTCTCCCGGTATTCCAAAAATGTATTTCACATTTTCGTTTTCTAAAGCTTTAATAAATAGGTCTGATGATTTCATAAAATTCAATCTCTAAATAATTAAGAAATTATATGCATTTATACTTACGATTAGCTGTACCAAATATTTTCATATTATAAAATCAAAGATAACTAACAAATTATTCAGTATTACAAATCACAAAAAATAAAAGGAAGTAAGTTTGATAACTTTTTGACTGTAATTATTGGGCAGCTAAATGAGTTACCGAGACAGAATTATCCCCGTAATTAGAAACAAACAATTTTGTATCATTAAGTGCAGGTATTACACCGATAGGCTTATTACCGACAGAATATTCCTTAGTAAGTTTTTGATAAGTTGATGCATCATAAACGAATACTTTTTTTTGCTCCAAAGTTTACTACATAAAGTAACTTTCCAACTTAAGCATTATATTAAAACCAAATATATTTGTAACGTATTTGTTAGTCTTTAAAATAACTTCATCGGGAGTTGTAATAAAAATACAAATATCCTTCCGGTATAAAGAATAGGATTTTTCTCAAGTTCGTTTTGATCTATATTCATTTTTTATCCCGATATTTTTTTAATAGTTAATACAATTCCTATAAATAATAAAATAGCACCAATGGCTAAGATATCTTCTTCTAAAATCGGAGAGAATATTAAAATCA
>BDSW01000323.1 GCA_002898175.1 bacterium BMS3Abin04 | reverse complement strand
TGCGGTTTTGTATCTGTGCCGGATGTTTTTGATAATAAGATGGATTTATTTGACTGGAATGCATTTGTTTTTTGAGCATCTTGTCTGACCAAAATCTTTCCTGCAAAAACACCGTGAGCATTATCATCCAATATCCCTTTGTAAAGCTCGTTGCTTATACAATTAGGTTTTAAATGATCAATAAATGTATGGTTATCTATATGCTGATTTCCGTTACCGATGTAAAGCCCGTATAGATGACACTCAATATTTTCACCGTCCAGTGCAGCATTTATACTATTCCTTACTAACGAACCGCCAACTGATAGGGAAAAATGATTTACTATACTTTTGTCTTTCTGGTTGATGTTGGTTTTCTCAATATGAAAAGCGGAATCGCCTTCATTTTGAATTTTATAGAAATTAAGAATTGCATCTTCTGCGGCAAAAATATCTGTTGAGGTATTTGTGAAATAACTGTTAGCATACAACGAATTGTAAGATGTAACGATGGAGAATTGACTATTCTTTCCACCGACAAATAGATTTTTTGAAGTGGAAAGAACTTCAGTGTTAACATCCCCGGTTATATACACTATTTGAATAGGTTTTTTAAGGATGTAATTATCGGGAATAATTACTACGGCTCCGTCATGTGCGTATGCAGAATTAAGTGTATCGAAAGCATTTTCTTCATTAACAATTTTTGGTAAATACTTTTGAATAACTTCCGGTTTATGAATCAGCAGGTTATTCAATCTGTCAATAATAATACCTTCAGGTACAGAAGTTAAATTAGAGAGCTCAGCAGAAAAAATTCCGTTTACAAATACCATTAAATAATAATCAAATTTATCGTATAGAAATTTATTTAATTCTTCTTTATCAATTTTGTTGTTTTCAATACTTAATAAAGGTACAAAATATTTTGATAGAATAGGTTTAATATTTGTGTATTTCCATTCTTCGTCTTTAAGAGTGGGGAATTCCATTGATTTGAATTTTTCAATTGCATCTTTTCGAATTTCGCTAAGCAAAGTATTTGCTTGTCCGTTCAGCTTTTTCTCGAATAATTGAAAATTTTTAATATACCAATCTTTAATTTTAATATCTTCAGTTATATTCATTATTGTTCTATATCTCCTTGCATCAAATTCCTTTTCTAAACAAACAGAAAAGTTTTATACATTTTCAACCGGTAATTCAGCTTTAGTTAACCATTCATAACCTTTTTCTTCAAGCTCTAAGGCTAAGTCTTTTGTCCCGGATTTAACTATTTTACCTCTGTAAAGTACATGAACAAAATCGGGAACGATATAATCCAAAAGTCTTTGATAATGGGTTACCAGGATAACCGCATTCTTATTTGAACGGAAGACGTTCACACCTTTTGAAACAATTTTTAAGGCATCAATATCTAAACCGGAATCTGTTTCATCCAAAACAGCTAATTTGGGATTGAGTATTAACATTTGAAGAATTTCATTTCTCTTTTTTTCACCGCCCGAAAATCCTTGATTGACTGGTCGGGAAAGTAGAGAAGGGTTCATATTAAGAACTACTGCCTTTGCTTTAATTAGGTCAAGAAATTCTTTCGCGCTATATTCGGGTAAACCTTTGTATTTTCTAATTTCATTTAGTGCAGTCTGTAAGAAAGAAGTATTGCTAATACCGGGAATTTCGATGGGGTATTGAAATGCCAAAAACAATCCTTCCCGCGCTCTGTCTTCCGGAGCTAAATCCAGCAAATTTTTTCCCTCAAAAATTACTTCTCCTTCAGTAACTTCATAAGCTTCATGTCCCGCTAAAACATTTGCTAGAGTGCTTTTCCCGGAACCGTTCGGTCCCATAATTGCATGAACTTCTCCTGCATTAACATCAAGATTAATTCCTCTTAATATTTCTTTACCTTCAACGTTTGCATGTAAATTTCTAATTTTAATCATTTATTTTATTCCTTAACATATTAAATTTAATAGATATTACGTGTTTAATTAACCAACGCTTCCTTCCAGACTAATGGCTAAAAGTTTTTGAGCCTCTACGGCAAATTCCATTGGAAGCTTTTTAAAAACTTCCTTACAAAAACCGTTAACAATCATGTTTACAGCATCTTCCGTAGATATGCCTCGTTGATTCAAGTAAAATATTTGGTCATCGCTTATTTTAGAAGTTGTAGCCTCATGTTCAACAATAGCAGTATTATTATTGACTTCAATGTATGGGAAAGTATGAGCGCCGCATTTATTTCCCATTAGCATCGAGTCGCATTGGGAAAAATTGCGTGCATTATCTGCATTCTTTCCTACTTTAACGAGACCCCTATACGAGTTGTCGCTTCTACCGGCTGAAATACCTTTTGAAATAATTGTGCTGCGGGTATTTTTGCCCAAATGAATCATTTTAGTTCCGGTATCTGCTTGTTGATAATTGTTTGTAACCGCGACCGAATAGAACTCGCCCACGGAATTATCACCTTGTAAAATACAGCTTGGGTATTTCCATGTAACCGCAGAGCCGGTTTCAACTTGCGTCCATGAAATTTTTGCATTGGTTTTACAAAGACCGCGTTTGGTTACAAAATTATAAATTCCGCCTTTGCCTTCTTTATTGCCGGGATACCAATTTTGAACGGTAGAATATTTTATTCCTGCATTGTCAAGCGCAATTAATTCTACTACAGCAGCATGAAGCTGGTTTTCATCTCTCATTGGCGCCGTACATCCTTCCAAATAGCTAACGTAACTGCCTTCATCGGCAATGATCAAAGTTCTTTCAAATTGTCCGCTGTTCATTGCATTAATTCTAAAGTAAGTCGAAAGCTCCATTGGACAGCGAACACCTTTCGGGATGTATGCAAAGGAGCCGTCACTAAAAACGGCAGCATTTAGCGAAGCATAAAAGTTATCGGTATAAGGTACAATCGAACCGAGATATTTTTTTACTAAGTCGGGATGATTTTGTATGGCTTCCGAAATAGGACAAAATATTATTCCTTTTTCAGACAGGGTTTCTCTAAAAGTTGTTGCAACGGAAACGGAATCAAAGACCGCATCAACAGCAACACCGGCAAGTGTTTTCTGCTCTTCGATAGGAATACCTAATTTTTCGAATGTTGCAACAAGTTCCGGGTCAACTTCATCCAAACTTTCGTATTCCGGTTTTTTCTTTGGAGCGGCAAAATATCTTATATCTTGAAAATTTACTTCAGGATATTTTACCTTTGGCCATTTAGGTTCGGTAAGTGTAAGCCAATGTTTGTATGCTTTAAGTCTCCATTCCGTCATCCATTCGGGTTCTTTTTTTTTAGCGGAAATTTTTCTTATTACATCTTCATTAAGACCAATAGGGAATTCTTCCTCTTCGATATCGCTGACAAATCCCCATTTATATTCGGAATTGGTTAAATCCTCAACAACTTTCATATCATCACTTTTCTGTTCTTCATTCATCTCTTTACCTTTTTTGACATCCAAATTTCATTTATAATTAACAATAAATTTTTAATTGAGCATGAAACGTAACCAATCTTGCAAAAAAAGTCAAGATTAAAACATACATCTGAAAATCATTTTTATCCGGTAATTAATTGAACAACTTTCTGAATTAGTAAAAAATATATTTTATAAAATAAAGATGTCAAGTAAAAAATCGATTGTTTTGAAAAAGAAATTACGCAGAAAAATTGTTTTTAGGTTTAGTGATTTGTTTTCTGCGAATTGTAAATATTTGTTAGCTTTTAAAAATTAGTAATTTCTTTGTCTTATAATTTCAAAGAGTAAAATCCCTGTAGCTACGGAAACATTCAAACTCTGAATTTTCCCTTTCATCGGGATTTCAGCTAGGAAGTCGCAATTCTCTGCCACAAGGTGACTAATCCCTTTTTCTTCATTACCGACAACAAGAGCAATTGGGCCGGAGAAATCTATTTCAGTATAGTTTTTACTATTTCCCAGTTTTGAACCGACAATCCAATAATATTCTTTTTTAAGAGTTTTAATTACATTAACCAGATTAAACTCTCGGCAAATTTTGAGATGGGAAATTGCACCGGCTGATGTTTTTGATACTGTTTCGTTAATTGGAGCTGTGTTTCTAATTGACATAATTATTCCGTCAACACCGGCAGCTTCGGCAGTTCTGAATATTGCACCGAGATTATGCGGGTCTTGTACGGAATCAACAAGCAATAAAAGCGGAGCCGGTTTTTTAGAGGCGTCTTTTAACATTTGGTCTAATGAATATAGTTGTTTCTCGCTAACTTCCGCTACTATGCCCTGAGTATTTTCTTTTGGCGCAAGAGTTTTAAATTTACTACTGGAAACTTGGGAAATCCTAACACCTTTTTTCTTTGCAAGTTTTTTAATGTCGTTTATAATCCTGGAGTGCTGATTGTAAAGTAAGTATATCTGGTTAACTCCAGTATCGGATTTTAGCGCTTCGAGGACAGGTTTTCTCCCGTATATCTTTTTCATTTAACCGATTCTATTCTTTTTACAATACCATCCAAATTATCTAAAATTACTTCTTCTTGTTCACCGCTTTGCATGTTTTTTAAGACGGCGGCATTTCTTAAAAATTCATCTCCGCCTATCATTAAAACGTATTTTGAATTTAATCTGTTAGCTTCTCGCATTTGTGCTTTAACACTTCGCAGAAGGTAATCCAGTTCGGTAATGAGTCCGTTTTTTCTTAGAAAATTTGCAATAGCGAAAACCTTATCCTTTTTATCCTTGTCAAGCCTGACCAAATAAATATCCAGTTCTTCATCTTTTAGATTTATGCTTTTTTCATTTTCGCATGCGAGAAGGATTCTTTCAATTCCCGCAGCAAAGCCGGTTGCGGGAACGGGTTTTCCACCAAGCTGTTCTATTAATAAATTATATCTACCGCCGCCGCACAGAGCGCTTTGTGCACCTACGCTTTTACTTATAATTTCGAAAGTAGTGTTCGTATAATAATCCAGACCTCTAACAAGCTTATGATCGACCGTAACCGGAACATTTGATTCACTCAGTAATTGTTTTACATTTTCAAAATGTTCACGGCTTTCATCATCAAGATAATCTAAAATTGTAGGAGCTCCAGCCATAATTTTTCGGTCGGTTTCATTTTTGCTGTCAAAGATTCTCAGTATATTGGTCTTAAATCTTTTCTTGCTATCTTCGGATAATGAATCAAGTTTATCGCCAAGATATTTACGAAGCTCTTCTTTATATTTTTCTCTTGAGGTTGGAATTCCGAGCGAGTTTATTTTTATCTCAAAGTTTTTAAGTCCTAAGTTTTTAAGAATATTATTTGCAATAATTATTATTTCTGCATCCACAATCGGATCGTTGCTTCCAATTGCTTCTGCGCCGAATTGGTGGAATTGTCTTAATCTTCCGGCTTGAGGTCTTTCCTGCCTGAACATGGGTGAGATATAAAACAATTTATAGAAATTGGCTTTCTTATTTAATTCATGTTCAATAAAGGCTCTAACAACGGATGCTGTCATTTCGGGCTTTAATGAAACGCTTGTGCCGCTTCTATCGGTAAAAGTATACATTTCTTTGCTTACAATGTCCGTCGCTTCGCCAATCCCATGGCTGAATAAAGCGGTCTCCTCAAAAATTGGTGTTCTGATTTCTTTAAAGTTAAAAAGAACCATTTCCTTCTCAACCAGCGATTCCAAATGCTTCCATAGCCTTATATTTTCAGGTAAAATATCTTTTGTACCGGCAATTGCTTTTATCATAATATCCTTTAATAATTTGTTTGTGTACTTCTAAATAATCTTGGAATAAATATAACCTTTATAAAAAGGCAATTCAATTGAATAAAGATTATAGTATTGAGAATTTGGAATGAAAAATGAAAATTTTACTTGGCGGGGTTTTTCATTAAAAAGAATTTGTTAGAATTTTTTTTCTTCTTCAACAAAATGGTTATGAATTTCTTCCGCAGTAGTTGCTTTTAACAAGTTTTCTCTGAATGAATCATCGTTCATCATCCGTGAGATTCTGCTTAAAAGTTTAATGTGCACAGCAACCATATCTTCCTTACCAACGAGTAGAAAAATCAATCTGACCGGTTGATCGTCCAGCGCTTCAAAATCAATCGGTTCTCTGGTTTTTCCAAAAGCGACTATTGTTTCTTTAACGCTGTTTGTTTTTCCGTGCGGAATCGCGAAGCCCTTACCAACGCCGGTCGACATAATTTTTTCTCTTTCAAGAACAATAGACCTAACAGCTTCCAAGTTCAAAACTCTTTCATCATCTTTGAAGAGATCTATTAGTTCATTTATCACTTCCTTTTTAATCGTATTTCTCAATTCGGGAATAATTTTGTCCGGTTTTAATAATTCTGAAATTTTCATTTTACATGTCCTAACAATCAAAAAATAAATGAATATGAAACTTATAAAAGGTATTATTGATTATCAATTTATTAAGGGAGTTAATTTTTATTATAAATTGTGATTCTTCTATTTAAGTTTATAATAACAAGTTATAGTCTTGTACTTTTTATCGATTTATTTTGGTAATTCCGATTCTTTCCGGTAAATGCTGTTGTTGTAAATATTTTCATGCTAGATGTTTGAGAATTATGAAATATATTTTTAACTTAAGAGAATTATCTATTAAAGAATCTTGCCAACGGGTAAATAATAGCTTAATTTTATAGCTAAATGAAAATAAGATTGGGGTAAAAATGGATATTCAAAACAAAACTGTTTTAGTGCTTGGGGCATGGGGTTTAGTTGGAAATGCAGTTACCCGGAAACTGGTTGGGGAAAAACCTAAGAGTATTATTGTAACATCCCTGCAAAAAAATGAAATCGAAGAGGAAATAGAGAAATTAAAAAAAGAATTTCCGCAATTGCCGGACGATTACTTTGTTCCCTGGTGGGGAAATATTTTTGTTAGGAATGAATTCAAAGATACGAACAGGTATGAATTACTTGAAGACCCTGCTAAAAGAAAAGTTTTATTGAGAGATATTATGGAGGAACTAACGCCTCAGATTCTTGAGAATTCCTCAATCTATCAATTGCTTAATCAGTACAAACCCGATATAATTGTGGATTGTATAAATTCCGCAACGGGTATTGCATATCAAGATGTTTATACTACGTATCATAAAATATCTACAATGATTTCTAAAGATCCTTCGAAAGAAGATATGATAACCGAAACGGAAAAATTGTTATGCACGCAATATATTCCGCAATTGATAAGACATATTCAAGTTCTTTATAATTCCATGAGCAAAGTAAATACAGAAATATATGTTAAAATTGGAACCAGCGGGACCGGCGGGATGGGCTTAAATATTCCTTATACACACAGCGAGGAAAAACCGTCCAGAGTTCTACTCAGTAAATCTTCGGTTGCCGGCGCGCATACTTTACTATTGTTTTTAATGGGAAGAACCCCCGACGGAGCTATTACAAAAGAAATAAAACCGACTGCAGCTATTGCCTGGAAAAAAATTACTTACGATGAGATTCGTAAAAGGGGTAAACCGATTGAACTGTTTGATATCTCTCCGTCTGAAGCTATAAAGCTTGAAGATAAGTTAAAGCTTAAGATAGATAACAAATTCAAATCGACCGGAGAAACATTAAAGTCGGTGTTTATTGATACAGGTGAGAACGGAACTTTTTCCCGCGGAGAATTTGAAACGATCTCTGCACAAGGACAAATGGAGTATGTTACTCCCGAAGAAATTGCCAGTGATGTGATTTTTGAAATCAAAGGCGGTAATACCGGTCACGATATTATTAACGCATTAGATAATGCAACACTGGAGCCAACATATAGAGCAGGTTTTCTGCAGCATATGGCTGTAGAAAAATTGGCCGAGTTAGAAAAAATACATAATATAAGCAGTGTTGCCTTCGAACTTCTTGGTCCGCCGAGATTATCCAAGCTCCTTCATGAAATTAATCTAATTAAAGATATCACAACATCGATGGAAAATATTCTTGATAAAACTCCTGAGGAGCTTTCAGAAGCTGCCTTTAAGTTGATCAATGAAAATGCTAAGTTAAGAAGTGAGATAGTTTCAATAGGAATTCCTATTCTATTTCCCGACGGGAAAACACTTCTTAGAGGGAATGAGATTAAAATTCCTCCTTTTAAAGGGCAAAACGAACTTGAGATTACCGAGGGGAATATTTCTTTTTGGGCTACGGACGGTTGGGTTGATTTGAGAGTAAGCAATATGCTTAAATGGCAAAAGCGAATTAAGGATTTAATGGATGAAGCAAATGCTATTTCTCCCGACGATACAAGCTCCATGCATGTAAGAACAAAAAGATATTGGGATAATTTTAAAGAAATAAATATCGGTAAAGTTGTTGGCTGGATATTTATTCATGAAGAGCAGGGAAGAAGAATGAAAGCATAAAAGTAATACGGAACAGCTAATCGTTTACCTATAGAATATTGTGTCTTTAGTTAGAAATTTTCTATGAATAGTAAAAAATTGAGCAATTTCATTATTGCTACGGTTGTATTAACTTGGTTATATGCTTTAGTCAGATATAATATTTTTAAGCATGTCGCTTTTGCTCAATTACCTCTTTATGTTACAAACAAAGCAATTGCGTTGAGCGCTATTATTTTTATTGCTGCCGCAACATTAAAAACGAAAAATAACGATCCCGATACCAAACTATATTTAAGTTCTTTTGGATTTTTCTTAGCTCTAATTCATGTAATGATTTCTATAATACTTTTAGAACCCGATTATTTCCCTAACCTTTTTGCCGGCGGTAAGTTTAATGTGTTCGGTGAATTAAGTATTCTTTTTGGTGTCTTAGCTTTTACGGCATTTATTGTTTTGCTTATCTCAACATCAACACGCGAATATCTGAAAAATATTCTAAAACGTATAGCATCTCCGGATTACATAAACATACTTGGAATTTTATTTATAGTCTTTCATACTTTCTTACTGGGAATTAAAGGTTGGATGTCTCCCAAACAATGGCCTGGTTATTTACCTCCTATTACGTTGCTTGGTTTTATAGCCGCTATTATTCCAATATTTAAAAAAATCTTTGGAAGGATGGAAATTGACGAATAGAATTATAAAATAAACGGTTTAAAAAAAATGAATAGATTTTATTCAAAATAAAATCGTGAAAATTCTTAAAGTCTGCAGACCCAAATGAGCGTACAACAGTATACAAAACATTTCAAAAATCCGAAAAGATATCAACATAATTTATAATATTTCCCAACAATGAAATTGAAGAAAAACGAAATAATATAAATTAAACTCAAAAGTAAATTAAAAGTTCGGTGTAAATTTCTTGCCTTTGTGAAATTCTGAAATTATTCTAGCTGCTTCTACCGGATCATCTGTTATACTGAATAAATCCAGATCTTCCGCATTTATGTATCCGGCTTTTAATTGTTTTTCAATTACCCATTCAATTAAGGAATCCCAATATTCACTTCCCATTAGCACAACGGGGAATTTTGTTGTTTTCCCGGTTTGAATTAAAGTCAAAACTTCAAAGCTTTCATCAATGGTCCCGAATCCGCCGGGCATTAAAATATAACCTTGAGCGTATTTAAAAAACATGAGTTTTCTAACAAAAAAGTATCTGAAGTTAAAGAGTTTGTCTTTATCAACATAAGGATTTGCATTCTGTTCATGCGGCAGCTCTATATTAATTCCGGTTGAACTTCCTCCCACTTCGGAAGCTCCTCTGTTTGCCGCTTCCATAATTCCGGGACCGCCGCCTGTAATAATTCCAAAACCTTTTTTTACTAATTCTTTCGACACTTGCATTGCAAGCTTGTAATACTTGTTGTCGGGTTTTGATCTTGCTGAGCCGAAAACCACTACGCTCGGTTTTATTTTTGACATTCCTTCAAAACCTTCTACAAATTCTGCCATTATTCTGAAAACACGCCACAAATCTTCCTGCGAACTTTGTATGCGTTCTTCCAATCCGTTACAATCAGAATTATTATTCATTTTTTCATTCTCCATAAAGCGCTTTGTTTATATGCTGATAATTTAATTTATAAAATGAGAACTGAAGTTATAAATTATTTTATAAAATAGTTTAGTAAAAAATATTTGAGTCATCGTCAAATAATATTGTATGTAAATTTCAATCATTAACCTATTTCATTATATTGCACACTTAATATTTGTAAAGCTCATATAAGTATATCTGTTACAATGATTATGTTAAACATTAAAAGAGTTTTCTAAAGGAAGTTTTGTGACCGCTTACAGTAGATTTACAGTTGACCGCGATGAGATAATCGGAGATACTAAGCATATCCATGAGTTTTACAGTGTTTATCTTAAAAATGAGCGGGATATTATTGTTTGGTTTCCGCCCTCGTATTTAACTACACATAAAAATTACCCTGTTCTTTATGTACAAGACGGACAGAATATTTTTAACCCCCGCACATCGTTTATCGGGTACGATTGGAAAATGGATGAAGTATCAACTGCTCTGATGGAAAGCGGGTTTGTTCAAGAGCTTATTATTGTGGCTATTTACAATACAAAAGATAGACTTGACGAATATAATTATTTTACTTCTAAAGGGAAAAGCTATGCTAAATTTTTAACTAAGGAATTAAAACCTTATATAGATGAAAATTTCCGAACGCTGGCTAACGATAAAAATACTGCATTAATCGGTTCTTCTATGGGCGGACTAATTTCCTTCCAACTTTTCTGGAATTTCCCTCAAGTATTCGGAAAAGCTGCATGTCTTTCCAATTCTTTTTGGGTTAACGATGGTGAAATATTTAAGATGGTTGAAGAGAATCCCACTTTAAGAAAAAATGTAAAACTTTATATGGACTGCGGGGATCTGGAAACGGAACTTATAGATGATTTCAAAAAAATGTGTTCAATACTAAAATCAATTGGATATCAGCCCCGGAAGAATCTTATGTGCTATCTACAACACGGAGCAAAGCATTCGGAGTATGATTGGGCGGCGCGGCTTCATATACCGTTAAAATTTTTGTTTGGAAAGGATACGAAAAAAGAAAGTTATTAAGAACGTTAATCGTAAATGGCAAGGAAAGACGTTTAGACGTAAAAACGTAGAGAAGTGTAAACGTATAGAGGGCATAGTACTAAAAGGGTCTAATTTGTTATTTGTCATTGGGGAAAATTGTTTTATTGTTAGAGTAAGAAAAAGATAAATATCAGGATGTTAAAATGTATTGGGTTCTTTCTCGGCGTCTCTGTGACTTAGCGGTTAAAAACGGAACGCAGATAAACGTCCTACGAGAGCCGTATTTTAAGATGAAAAAATATGATTTGCACAGATTAAAAATTTCCTTTTCAGCTCAAAACTTTAGTCACTTTATATGCTATTCCACAAAGTAGCACAAAGAACCACTAAGTTACACAAAGGAAAATACCAATTAATTGTGGTAATCTTTATTTTATTCAAAATCTCAACTCTCAATTCTCCATTTTATCGCGGCGTAGCGGAGCCGGATCAATCACTTAATCCTTTACCTTTCACTTCAATTAATTTGTTTAAAATATAATTAAGCGATACGAATAGTTTTGTAATTGCATGATATAAATAAAAAAGATTTACAGTGTAGTAATTAAAGTATTGACTTTAAAAAATATTTCCCGTACTTTAATATTAAAAGATAATGGTGTCTTAATATTTAACGTAAATACTTTGGCATGTCATCGTGGCATGTCTACTTTTTATGAGGAATAATTATGAAAAGAACAAAATTAATAAAATCCTTGATCTTCTTTTTAGCCTTTGTTTTACTAAGTTGCAAAGAAACCCCGATAGGACCTGAAAAGAAGGAAGATATTTCACCACAAATAAATATTCCTTGGCAGTCATTAGCGGATTCCCCATGGCCTATGCAGCATCACGATCCGCAATCAACAGGGCGGAGCAAATATGCTGGACCGCAGAATGGTGTTGTTTCAAAGAAAGTTTATATAGGAATAAGTGAAAGCGGGATTTCGATTGGTTATAACTCAACTATATTTGTCGGCACTGATTATTCGCCAAATAATTTTTATGCACTTAATTATGAAGGGAGTATTAAATGGATGAAAACCGGGATAGTTTCGCGTGCTACTCCGTTAATTAGTTTTGATAGTACAATATATATTGGAGATGATAATTATTTTTATGCTTTTAGTGAAAAAGGAGATTCTTTGTGGAGCTATTTAATAAAAGATCGAACGGTTGGTGTTGGAATTAATATAGATAAAGAGGGAAATCTTTATTGTATTGACTATAATCATGATTTGATAGTATTAACAAAAGACGGTAAACTTAAGTGGAAAGTACATGATGAGAGAATTTTACAGTGGGTCGATGCAGCTCCAACTTTTTCGCCTGATGGAAAAACTCTTTATGTACAAGGTATTGACGTTTCTGTTCTTGCAATAGATATAAATACACAAACCGTTAAATGGACTTTCGGAGATAAAGAACAATTATCTTCTCCTGTAATTGACAATGAAGGTAGTATATTTATTATCCCCGGAAGTCAATGGTTTTCAAATTACAGGAAGCTATATTCAATAAATTCCGAGGGAGCTATTAATTGGGAATTTAATTTCATAGCTAATACGCTTTGGGACAATACCGAACCAACAATTGACTATAACGGTAATATTTATTTCGGTGCGGACACGTTATACTCTTTATCAAACAGTGGAAAACTAAGATGGAAAATTAATTTAGGTAGTGTAATTATTTCACCATTAATTAGTGATAAAAATAATGTTGTTTATGTTGGAACACGAAATAGAACCACTGGCGATAATAAAATATTTGCTGTAAATGATCGCGGTAAGGTTTTATGGGAAATATTAGATACAGAAGAAAGGGCTTTGGGTGTTTCGCCTGCTATTTCAGAAGATGAGATATTATTTTACCCAACCTGGGATAATAATAATGGAGTTTATTTTATTATTAAATAAGAGAGCATATAATCATGAAAAAGCTAATCGTAGTAATCTTCTTAAATCTTTTCCCTGTGATAGCACAAACAAATAATTCACCCTTGAATCAACCTGTTGAACTTTATCTTATAGCAAAATCAGCAACAAACCCTACCGGTTCAACTTATTTTACTATGGAAAAAGTAAATCAGGTTTGGGGTGGAAATGGAAACAGCTATAACGATCTTATAACCTGGCTTTCCGAAGAATATAATTATTTGACTTATAGTGCTATTAACGATAATGAAATTGATTTAGGTTGGGACTTTGTTTTATCCAATACATTAGGTAATACTCCTTTTGGATATGGCAAATATAAATTAAGTGTAGATTTAGGTAATACCGAAAAGTACATTTATTTAGATTACAGGGACGACCATTATGGATTTTATTTGCCTTACGAAACGACTGGACACGCAATGGATGTTTGGATAAAGTTTAATCATGATAATAATAAATTTTATATTAACTCTTATAGTGGTAATCCAAATGATACAAATTGGAATTATGTAGACGATGGAAGCACTGTTAAAATATGGGACTTAAAGGGAATGGGAAACCCATCAACTAATAAATTTGAGTCGTATGCTCCGGAAAGTTTAACAGTATCTCTAAGTAATGGGAAACCAAAATTAAATTGGCAGCATCATTTACCGGCAGATGATTATTGGGTAGGTTATAAGATATACAGGTGTATAA
>BDSW01000322.1 GCA_002898175.1 bacterium BMS3Abin04 | reverse complement strand
CTCGGCGGATAATATCCATATATGGACCGGCAGGTTTAACCATAATAATATCTGCACCTTCATCAATGTCCGAAGCGGCTTCTCTTATGGCTTCACCCGCATTTGCAATATCCATCTGGTGTGAACGTCTATCTCCGAAAGACGGTGCTGATTCTGCTGCGTCGCGGAACGGTCCGTAATACCCGGAGGAATATTTTACTGCATAACTCATTATTGGAGTCTTTGTAAATCCGGCACTGTCCAAACCTTTGCGGATTGCCGCAACCCTACCGTCCATCATATCTGAAGGCGCAACCATATCTGCTCCGGCTTTAACATGTGAGACGGCTTCTCTAGCTAAAAGCTCAATTGTCTCATCGTTAAGAATTTCTCCGTCTCTCACTAATCCGCAATGACCGTGGGATGTGTATTCGCACATACATACATCCGTAATAATAACTAAATCCTTAACTTCCTCTTTTATTGCTCTAATTGCATTCTGAATTATTCCGTGTTCGTCATAAGCTTCCGAACCGACTTCATCTTTGTGTTCTGGAATTCCAAATAAAATAATTGCCGGAATGCCAAGGTCGCGAACTTCTTTACATTCTTCAACGAGTACATCGATAGACATTTGATATACATTAGGCATTGAACGGACTTCGTTTTTTATTCCCTTCCCGGGAACGGCAAATAGCGGATAAATTAAATCATTTTTATGGAGATAAGTCTCTCGAATCATATCTCTTATTTTTGAGTTATAACGCAATCTGCGTAATCGTTGTATTGGAAAATTAGCCATAAAAACTCCTTTATAGTTGAGAATTTAGAGTTACGAATTGAGAATAATAGTTTGGATTTTAGTTTATTTAAATCGCAACCAGTATTTTAATTATTTCCTCATTATCTTTAATTAACTATTTGAATTCCGGTTCATTAATATATTAAGATTCTTTAAATCGCTTTAACCAATCAAAAGCTTTTAATGTTATAAAGTCTTTGTTTGAGACGGCATCTTGTTATTTGGCAATATTAACACTGATTGAAGCTCCTGATCGCAATTACTGTTTAAGAAAAATCGGATTAATTCCATCAGTTTTTTACATTATAAAATTTTACAATTCTCATTTCTCAATTTTATTTGCAACTGTTTCGCTGTTTTTTATGCAGTCCCCGACCGATATCCCACCGCGATAATTCCCGCTTAAATACAATCCGGGATTATCTGCTTCGAATTTATTAAAGTAATTTTCGTGTTCAATGTAACCAATATTATATTGTGGAATTGCTTTGTGCCAAAATTTCTTTTTCATAAAAACCGGATCAGACGAAATCTGCATAATTTCTTTAAACTCTAATAGAATTTTCTGAATAAGTTTATCTTCACTTAAATCAAAAAGTTCAGGCGAACGAGCTCCACCGACAAAAATTGTAAATACTGCTTTATCAGCTCCAGCTCTCCCTTCAAATATTACGGAACTCCAAATTGCGCCTAAATAACTTTTATTTTCTTTTGCAGGAATTAAATATCCGAACCCATCCAAAGATTGCCCGATGTTCGCTTTGTCGAATCCAAGAGTTAATGCCATTACCGGAGGATAATATATTTGATTTAAATGTTTAGATAATTCTTCGTCAATTGATTTGAAGACTTTTGCTGCAACATAAGCCGGTAGCGTAGAAAGTATTTTGGGTGATGAAATTATTTTCGGTTCGCCATTCTGGATGTAACTAATTTTATAACCGTCTATATCTTTTTGAACGCTTTTGATTTCACAATTAAATTCAATATTCTTAATTTTAGATGCTATAGCTTTAGGAAGAGATTGCATGCCGTTTTTGAAAGAAAACATTTTTGCATTTTGTTTTGACTTTTCCGCATTATTCTTTCTCTCCTTTGCCCCTTTAATCATCCCCTTTATCAATCCGCCATAAACTTCTTCCAATCTATAAAGTTTTGGGAATGCTGATTTTACACTCAATTTGTCCGGGTTACCGGCATAAACTCCCGCTACAAAGGGATTTATCGCGTAATCCAGAAACTCTTGACCTAATCTTCTTCGAACAAAATCGGATATACTTTGGTAATAACCGTCTTCTGATTTGCCGACAAACGGTTCCTTAAGTAAACGTAATTTAGCTTTTGTAGAAAATAGTTTTGTTTTTAGGAATTGCGATCCACCCATAGGTAAAGGGAATAATTGGTTATTTTTTAAAATGTAACGTTTATTTCCTTTTTCATTAGCATAAATCATTTTACCCGAGAGTCCAACCGAATCAACAATTTTACGTATTACGGGAGTTGTTTCAAGTCCGCTGTTAGGTCCGTACTCAACTAAAAATCCTTCAGTTTGTTCGCTTATCATCGAACCACCCGGTTCACTATTCTTTTCCAAAACGGTTATATCAAATCCATCATCCTGGAGTTGAAGAGCTGTAGCCAAACCTGAAATACCTGCACCGAGAATAACTATTTTTTTATTCTTAATCATTTAATTACTTTATAATTATTATTTATGATGTTCAAAACTATTACTTTTAATGTGGAGATAAAAGTTGGGGAATCGTTTAAACCTTTCATCACAATGTAATTAACAATTCCAACTTTTTCAGCTATATGGCGGTAATCAATATCCAGTTCAAATAAAGTTTCTATATGATCGGAAGTAAAACTAATTGGAATTATTAAAAGATTTTTATGTCCTTCCTTTGCCAGATTCTCAATCATTTGATCAGTGGAAGGCTTTAGCCATTGTATCGGGCCAACTTTGCTTTGGAAACACAAATAGTATTTATGTGAATTATTTCGTTTCTGCATAATAAGTTCAACAGTTTCCCTAATTTGATGACTGTACGGATCGCCTTTTTTTACCATGCTTATTGGAGTTCCATGCGCACTAAAAACGAGCTGGATCTTGTCTCTTAACTCCTCCGGAAATTTCAAAAGAGCTTCATCAATTCTTTCGTTAATTGCAATAATATATTTATCATGTTTATAGTAATTATTCACTAAAATGTGTTTACTTGTATCTGCCGGATATTGCCGAATCCATTCCTTGTAAGAAGAATTTGTTGTTGAAGCTGAGAAATGTGGATAGAGTGGTAATAATATTATCCTAGAGTAATTTCCGTCATGTACTTTTTTAGCAGTCTCGTCTGTCGTTGGTCTCCAATATCGCATTGCTGTAAATACATCTACGCTGTTTATCTCATTCCGAAGTTCCTTTTCCAGCATCTGCCGCTGTAATTCCGTCCATTTATTTATCGGAGATTTACCGCCTATTAGTTCGTACTGTTTTTGTACTTTTTGTGTACGACGGTTTGAAATTATCTTTGCAAACAGTTTTTGGCCAACAGGGATTTTAAAAATATCTTTATCACTAAAAAGGTTCATCAAAAAAGGTTCTATAGCTTCTAAAGAATCCGGTCCCCCTAAATTAAATAATACAACAGCTGTCTTATTCATCTATTTCTTGAAAAAAATTATTTAATAATGAACATTAAACAGTTCTGGAATACTTCGTAATGTCTTCTTTTCTCTCAATGTAACCGTCAAAATTAATGGCTATATTTCTTATGAGAAGACGTCCCATATCGGTTACTGTAATTTTTCTTTGACTAATTCTAAGCAAATTGTCATCGGTAAATTCCTTAAGATTCTCCAATCCATAAGCAAAGTATTCCTCAAAATTAATCTTAAATTGCTTTTCAATCGCAGCGAAGTCTAATTCAAAGTCGCACATTAAACGCATAATTACTTCTCTCCGTAAAAGATCGTCATCACTTAGCAGATATCCTTTTGCTGTTGGTAATTTGCCGTCATCTAGAGCGGTAAAATATTCTTTCTCGGTCTTAAAATTTTGAGCATAAACTCTTTCGAGCTGGCTTATACCCGTAATACCCATTGCGTAAAGGTCGGATCCGGAGTGAGTGCTGTACCCTTGGAAATTTCTGTATAATTTCTTTTCACGTAATGCAATAGATAATTCATCATCAGGTTTAGCAAAATGATCCATCCCGATAAAAACATAACCGGCATCTGTAAGTTTTTCTATTGATAACTTTAATATATTAAGCTTTTCTTCAGGTGATGGTAAATCTTCTTTTTTAATAAGTTCCATATGTTTTTTAAGCCATGGAACATGTGCATAATTAAAAAGGGCAATTCTATCCGGTGAAATATCTATCATCGTGTCTAAAGTTTTTTCGAAAGTTTCAACGGATTGAAATGGTAATCCATACATTAAATCTAGATTTATACTATCAAAGTTTAAGCTTCGTACTCTCTCAACAACTTCTCTCGTCATATCTTCAGGCTGAATTCTGTTTACTGCTTTTTGTACTTTTTCATTAAAATCCTGAACGCCCATACTAATTCTATTAAATCCTCCCTCTCTTAATGCAACCAAGTGATCGTAAGTTAGTTCTCTGGGATCAATTTCGCAGCCCTTTTCTGCATTATCTTTAAAATTAAAATTTTTATTTATACAACTAATTAAATCTTTCATTTCATCAGGATTTAAGTGAGTTGGAGTTCCACCTCCCCAATGAAGTTGTGATACCCTTCTGTTAGGGGCAAGATATGATCTTAAGAGACTGATCTCATTTTTCAAATAGTCAACATATTTATTGATCCTGTTTCTGTTTCGGGATATGACCATATTACATCCGCAGAAATAACAAAGCGTATCACAATAAGGTACGTGAAAGTAT
>BDSW01000321.1 GCA_002898175.1 bacterium BMS3Abin04 | reverse complement strand
TGTATAAGCATAACCGCCGCCGCCGTATGTAATTAAACTTCCACTGAGTTTGTTAAGACCAAAGCCGGGTAATTGATTATTCAATTCATCGTAATTAGGGAAAAATACCAGGGGAGTAAATCCGCCTGCAGCCCCGAATTTGGCTATCCATTTTACAGAACCGGCTCCTTGAGCATTCAATGCAATCAATGGTAGAAAAACAAATAAGAATAAAAGTAATTTTTTCATTAATAGAAATTAAATTTTATCTAAACTTTTAAGTTAGTAATTCTAATTATAATATAAAACGTGAAAAAGTATTTCTTTTCAATTTAAGTGTGTTCATTTTTCATATCAACAACATTCAAAAAAGCACCAAAGTTCAATAACTAATATTTTATTAATTTGATAGATTCTATTTGTAAACTGATTGCTGTATTTTTTTAATTAATTCGCTAATGTAATTTATAAATCACATTAGTAGTTCATTGAATAAAATACTTTATCAAAGGGCAACATAGCATGTTGTCCTACAAATATAATTAAATATTAAACATTACAAATTATTTGTATAAATTTTATATATAGGTAAATTTTATCCTAACAAAATAATTATTTCAATATGAAAAAGGCTGCATAATTTCGATTTTTTCAACCACAGCAATACCGAAATCGGTTACAGCCTTTTATCACAAATCAAGGTTTTAGTCCATCATCATTCTTAGGAATGATGATCCTTCGTCATCGTCTTCATCTATTTTATTTTGTTTTACTTCAACTCTTTCAAACGCATCCAGCTGATCCAGCTTAAATCCGCTTTGCGGCATCGGTTCGTCTGATGATAAAATATTTTTAGAACCTTTAACTCTGAAAATTGTCGGTTCATCTAAATTAACCGTTTCATTTTCCTCTTTTTTATCAATTGAAAAGCCGCTGAAATAACTTTCAGCTTTCTTTTTATTCTTCTCTTTTTCGTCTTTTATTTTTGATTGAATTTTAGATTCAGTAGGACCAAACCCGGTAGCGATAACAGTATAAGAGACATACTCATTCATATCTTCTTTGCTGACCCAGCCGAATATTACATTTGCTTCTTCACCGGCAGCTTCATAAATAATTCTGTTACCCTCATCAATTTCCTGCATTGTTAAGTCTTCAGATCCGGTAACGTTTAGTAATAAGTTTTTTGCACCTTTAATACTTACTCCTTCCAGCAGTGGAGAGGAAATAGCTTTTTGAGCTGCCTCAATAGCTCTATTTTCACCGGCTGCTACACCGCATCCCATAATTGCTTCACCACTTGCATTCATAACCGACCGTACATCTGCAAAATCGACATTTATAATACCGGGAATTGTAATAATATCGGCAATTCCTCTTGTTGCTTCATAAAGAACTTCATTCGGTTTATCGAAAGCTGTTCTTGCCGAAACAGTTCCGTCAAGTATATTAAGTAATCTATCATTAGGTATTACTATCAAACTATCAACGTTTCTTCTTAGTTCATGAATTCCTTCTTCGGCATTCATCATTCTAAGTTTGCCTTCCCACTTAAATGGTTTTGTTACAATACCAATTACTAATGCACCAACACTTTTAGCAATTGAGGCAACAATTGGAGCGCCACCGGTTCCCGTACCGCCGCCCATACCGGCAGTAACAAAAACCATATCTGTCCCCTCAAGCAATTTAGCAATTTTATCCCTGTCCTCTTCAATGGCTTTACGACCTACGTTTGGATCAGCACCTGCGCCAAGTCCTCTTGTTATATTAGTTCCTATTTGAAGTGTGTGATTAGCACTACTCATACTTAAAACTTGGGCATCGGTATTTATTGCAACATATTCAACACCCGATAATCCTTTGGTCATCATGCTTTCGATAGCATTACAACCACCGCCGCCAACACCAACTACTTTCAATTTTGCCGATAACGGTCCATTCTTGTCTAAGGTAAAGAAATTTGACATTTTAGTCCTCCTTGCTGTGGTATTTTTTATAATTCATCAAAAAATTCTTGAACTTTCTTAAATAATTTCGTTAAACTAACATTATTAGTATGCTTTTTTATTTTTGCCGAAGCAGAGTTCTCGGAAGAATTTGATCCCGGAATTCCTTTAATTAACCCTGCTACTGTTGCAAATTCCGGACTTTCAATTTCATTCGAAAGTCCCTCCCCTAATTCCAACGGGACTCCTATTCTTGTAGGGAGTCCAAAAACTTCTTCTGCTAATTCAACAGTTCCTCTTAGAAGCGAACCGCCGCCGGTTAAAACGATGCCCGCTTTTATTTTGTTTTTAAATTTTGTTTGTCTTAGGTCATTATCTATAATTGTAAAAAGTTCCTTCATTCTCATGTGAATAATTTGGGTTAGTAAAGTAATTGGAATTTTTACGTTCCCTCTAGCGCCAACCCCTTTTATGTAAATATCTTCATCTTTAATTATGGATTCTTCCGTTGCGTAGCCGTACTCCTTCTTTAGCTTCTCAGCTTCCGCAGTTACAATTCCCAACGACTCGCGAATATCGTTGGTTACTTGGTTACCTGCTACTCCTATAACTTTAGTATACTTAATACTTTTATCATGATAAATTGCAACGTCCGTTGTACCACCGCCGATATCTATCAATACTACACCTAAATCTTGTTCGTTTTCATCCAGCACGGAAACACTAGATGCAATCGGCTGTAAAATATAATTTTGGACCGTGTACCCCGCCCGTTCTACCGACTTCCTTATATTTTGAATAGCAGGAATTGAAGCAAGTACAACGTGGTTTAGTGCTTCCAATCTTGAACCGCTCATACCTATTGGGTTTTCTATACCACCCTGATGATCGATGAAAAATTCTTCCGGGATAATATGTAAAATCTGCCTATCCGAAGGAATTCTTATCGTCTTCACATCAGCTTTTAATCTGTCTATATCTGCTTGAGTTATTTCTTTATCTTGGTTACTGATAGTAACATAATTTCTATGCCTCAAGCTTGTTATATGCTCGCCTGCAACACCAACATTAACACTTTTAATATTCATATCGGCTCTATTGCTTGCAATATCCATAGCTTTTCTAATTGCTTCGGCAGTCTTTCCAATATTGGCAACTAATCCTCTGTTAAGTCCATCGGATGGAGCAACACCAAACCCCATTATGTTTAATTGGTTCTCGGTTCTTTCAGCTATAACAGCGCCTACCTTTGTTGTCCCAAGATCCAGTCCCGCTATTATTTCTCTTTTCATGAATTGCTTCCTTTGTCTTTACCTTTTGCAGGTTTAGTACCGATATAAATATGCTTATCAAATCTTAAATCAACATATGCTATATATCTATTTATTTTATCCTTTTTAATAGAATTAAATAGTTTACATAGATAAAGTATTTTTTGTACTTCTTTACCTCTACCAAAAATAACAGGAAAATTAAATATGGTCATAGATACTATTACATCTTTCCCTTGTCTCATATTTATTGAAGAGAGATTTTCATAAACTTTTGGGTCAGCTAATTCCGCCGCTTTTATTATTCTCAAAGCTGTTTTTATATCATTATTCATAAGACCATTGCTTTGTTTTAATTCTTTCCGAGATATTTTAGCATTTTGTATTATCGGTAAATCAAGATTTTGCGAAAGCGGCTGCTCGGCAATTATCTCTCCCTTTTCAGTAACCAGAAAGTTTTTGCTTTTATAAATTAAAATTGCATAGGCTTTCTTTTCAATTATATTAATCATCACTTTATGTTCACCAACATAAGCTACATCTGCGTATTTCACATACGGGTGTTTTTCCATTCTATCTTTTATTAACGACAGATCGAAATTATTATAATTATTTGAATCATCCAGATTTGCAAACTTTAAATATTCATTTGCCGGCAGGTACTGCATTCCTGAAATTTCAATCTTAGATATTTCCCTCCTATCTTTCTTATTAACCATTGCAGCCATATAAACAACTACAATTATTAAAACGAAAAACAAACTTGAACTGGTAACAATATTTTTTTTAGTAAGCATCATTTAATGTTTTTTATATGACTCCACAAATTTTTCTCCGTACCGCCAAATATCGCCGGCACCCATTGTTACAATAATGTCGCCCGGCTGTTCGATTTTCATTAGTAATTCGGGTATTTTATTTTTATCAGGTTCATAAATAACGTTTTTATGCCCGTAGTCTTTTGCCATATCCGCAATAAGTTTTCCCGAGATACCTTCAATAGGTTTTTCCCTGGCGGGATAAATATCTGTACAAATAAATAAATCAGCATTAAGGAAAGACCTTCCAAACTCCTTATAAAAATCTTTTGTCCTGGAATAAAGATGAGGTTGAAAAACAGCAACTAATCTTCTTTTCCAACCATTTCTGATTCCTGCTAATGTCGCATTAATTTCAGTAGGATGATGGGCATAATCATCTATTACTAAGATATCATTTTCGTATTTTGTTTCAAATCTTCTATAAACACCGGTGAAAGATTCGAGTGCTTTTTTAATAACTTCGAACTTAATCCTTAATTCTTTCGCGATAACAACAGCAACTAATGAATTTTTAATATAATGTACCCCCGGTAAATTTAGAGTAATGCGACCAAGATCGTATCCTTTGTATATAACGTTGTACGAGCTTTCATACCCGTTCTGTTCAATATCCACAGCTCTAATATCAGCTTGAGATGTTAAGCCATAAGTAATTACTTTCTTATTTATTAACGGGATAATATCCTGCAGAGCCGGTTCGTCTAAACATAAAACAACAAATCCGAAAAACGGGACTTTGTTTGCAAACTGTACAAATGCAGATTTAATATCATCCAAATCTTTATATGTATCCAGATGTTCCTTTTCTAAAGTAGTTATTGCTGCAATAGTCGGTGTAAGACTTAAAAATGTTCTATCGAATTCGTCGGCTTCTACAACTATATATTTACCGTTGCCCAAACGAGCATTAGTCCCGCCTAAACTACTTAGTTTACCTCCTACAATAATAGTAGGATCAATCCCGCCTTCCGTTAATACTAAGCCGACCATGGAAGTAGTTGTAGTTTTACCATGAGTTCCCGCAATCCCAATTCCGTATTTCATGCGCATTGTTTCCGCTAACATTTCGGCTCGTTTGATAACAGGAATCTTTTTTTCCATTGCAGCCTTAACTTCAGGGTTATCTTTAGACACAGCAGACGAATAAACAAGAACATCAACATCATGAACGTTCTTTGTATCGTGCCCAATATCAACATGAATTCCCAAACTACTTAATCTATCTGTTGTTTCAGACTTAGTCATATCGGAACCTGATACATCAAAACCTTGGTTTAGCATAATTTCCGCCAATCCGCTCATTCCAATCCCGCCTATTCCAACAAAATGAATTCTTTTAATGACTGTTCTAAACATTAATTTAATTCCGCAAGTTTAATAACCTCTTGAGCAATTTCCTTTGCCGCATTAGGTCGTGATAGTTTTTTAATATTTTTACCTAGTTGTTCTAAACGGTCTGCATTGTTTATTAAGCTAATAACCGTGTCAACAAGTTCCTCCTGTAAATCGTCATCTTTAATTAAAACTGCAGCATCTTCGTTAATTAAAGATTTTGCATTCATAAGCTGATGGTTGGCTGCAACATTCTTTGAAGGTACAAATATGACCGGAAGACCTAAAGCTGAGACTTCTGCAATTGTAGTTGCTCCCGCTCTTGCAATAACCAAATCAGCCGCGGAGTATGCATCCGACATTTCTTCTATAAATGCTAATACTTTTACACTCTCACTATTAAATTTTTTATACATATCAAAATAGAGTTCACCTGTTTGCCAAATAATTTGTAAGTCAGCTTTTGCTAATTCATTTAATTTTCCACTAAGAACAATATTTAGAGAAGCCGCTCCTAAGCTGCCGCCTAAGACAAGTAAAGTTCGCTTTGCAGGGTTAAGATTAAATACTTTTACAGCTTCACTTTTCGGCTTTAATTTTAATTCCGTTCTGATGGGGTTTCCTATAACTTTTAGCTTATCTTTTTTTCTGAAATATTGTTTGGAGTCATCAAAACATAAATAAATTTGTTCAGCTTTTTTTTCCAGTAATCGATTAGTAACTCCGGGATAACTATTCTGTTCCATCAAAACAATTTTTGCACCCATAATAGAGGATCCCCACACAACGGGTCCCGAGACATAAGCTCCGGAGCCAATAGTTACTTTTGGGTTAAACTTAATATTTATAGCTAAAGATTGAAACATAGATACTATAAGTTTAATGGGAAATATTAAATTCCTAAAATTAAATTGTCTTGAAAACCCGCTTATCCAAATTGTTTTAAATTTAAATCCTAATTTCGGAACAACTCTAGCTTCAATTTTTTCCTTAGTACCAATAAATAAAATGTCTGCTTCCGGTTTTAACAATCTAATCTGCTCAGCTACAGCTACCGCAGGGAATAAATGTCCACCGGTTCCACCACCTGCAAATATAAATTTATAAATGTTATTCCTATTCATTTCCTTTTTCTAACTCTTACCTTTTTCAACTTAGATTGCATTCCAATATTGATAAGTATTCCTATTGAGATGCCAAAAACAATAATCGAGGTACCTCCAAAGCTTACCAGTGGAAGAGTAATACCGGTTGTAGGCATTACGCCCATACTTACAGCAGCGTGTAAAAAAGCACTGGTAACAACCATAAAAGAAATACCAAAGGCAAGCAGTTGCCCAAATTCATCTTTAGCTTTTTTTGCAATGATTAGACCGATTAAGAAGATTGCTAAATACGCTACAAGTATTAATAAAGTCCCCGCAAACCCCAACTCTTCACCTAAAACGGAAAAGATAAAATCGTTATGCGGTTCAGGTAAGAATAAATCGCTTTGCCTGCTCATACCAATTCCTAATCCCAAAAAACCACCGCTGCCCAATGCAATTTTTGATTGAAGGACTTGCATGTTAATGCTGCCGCCGTGAACAAGGCTGTTTACAAACGTAATAACCCTGTGTCTTGAATGCGCAAACAGCATAATTGCCATTCCGCCAAAAACAGATGCTACTCCAATTATGCTGCCCAAGTGTATTAGCCGAGCTCCGCCAATATAGAGAAGAACAAAAGAAGTAAATAATACAATCAGACTCGTACTTACATTAGGCTGAATAAGAATTAGTAAAGTTATTAGGAATATCCAAAAGAGAGGGTATACCAAACCATTTTTATAATCCGTTATATTCTTACCTTTTTCTTCAATAAGCACTGCAATGTGCATCATTAACAATAGTTTTGCCAATTCAGACGGTTGGAATCTTATAAATTTTAAGTTTATCCATCTTGCGGCACCTTTCACATCAGGAGAAAAAAGCAATGTGATTATTAGTAAAACAACTGCGAAGATTATAAAATATTTACTGTAATCTCTATACTTAGTATATGGAATTGATGAAAAAACGATTAACCCTATTAGCGCTATAAGTACTTTCCATAAATGAGATATAAATAAATCCATTCCCTTAGCACTAAAAATTAAAAAGCTTCCAAGTATTACCAAGCTTAATGTAATTGTAATTAATGTTCGTGTTAGTACTTTCATTATAATTTCTTTACTTCATTTTTGAAAACTTTACCTCGTTGTTCATAATTATCGAACATATCAAAACTTGCACATGCTGGGGATAATAGAACAACTTCACCCGGTACAGAATCCTTATGAGCTATTTGAACACAACTCTCCAGCGAATCGACTTTTTCAACTGAAATAATATCCGAGAAAAAGTCATATATTTTTTGTGCAGATGAACCAATAGCATAAATTTTCTTTACTCTATTTTTTACCAGCTCCAATATTTTATTATAATCATTACCCTTATCCTTCCCTCCAAGAATTAGTAAGATCGGTCCATCAAAACTTCTAAGCGCATACCAAACTGCATCAATATTTGTAGCTTTAGAATCGTTAATGAATTTTACACCGTCTATTTCCCTTACTAATTCTAATCTGTGCTCAACCCCTTCAAAACTTTCAAGCCCTTTTCGTAATTCACTGTTTTCTACTCCTAAAGTTTTTGCAATGCTAACTACAGCCAGAGCGTTTAACAAATTATGCTCTCCTTTTAAACTTAGTTCGGTTTTACTACAAACTATATCTCTTGTATTATTACTATTTGCAAACATTATTTTATCACCTTTAACAAAAGCGCCATAACTTAATGTTTTACTTATTGAAAATGGAATTTTCTCAACACTATGATGAGGTAAATTCACTTCGACTCTTTTGTCGTCTGCATTATAAATATAAAAATCATTTGAATCTTGATTTTTGCATACGTTCATTTTAGAATTTATATATTTCTCAAAACTTTTATCGTACCTATTTAAATGATCCGGCGTAATATTTAACATCACGGAAATCTTCGGTTTAAATTCTTCTATGTGATCTAGTTGGAAGCTTGAGACTTCCAGGGATACATACTCATCTTCTTTAACTTCCAAAGCAATTTCCGAAAAAGCATTTCCAATATTACCTGCGGAATAACATTTCATTCCCGCTTCATTAAGAACATGGCTGCAAAATGAAGTTGTGGTTGTTTTACCGTTAGTACCGGTAATTGCAACGACAGTTCCTTTACAAAACCAAGAAGCAAATTCCAATTCGCTTACAACCTTAATCCCTCTTCGAGAAGCTTCCGATAAAACATATGAATCATTTGGTACACCGGGACTTGTTATAATCAAGTCACAATCAAAAACTCTTTCTGTATGTCCTCCGGCTTCACATCCAATCTTTTCATTGATCAATAAAGAGATTTCGTCCCCTAATTTTTCTTTTGATGCAATATCACTTACAAATGGAATTCCTCCCATTTTCTTTATCAACTTAGCAGCACCAATTCCACTACGTACTGCACCAATTACCGATATTTTTTTTCTATTGATATCCATCATCTAACCTTGAACGAAGCCAAACTGATTATTGCAAATATTATCGTAATAATATAAAACCGAACAACTATTTTAGGTTCAGGCCAACCTAACATTTCAAAGTGATGATGTATCGGCGCCATTTTGAAAACTCTTTTCCCGATGCCGGTTTTTTTCTTTGTGTATTTAAAGTATAGTCTCTGGACAATAACAGAAATTGTTTCGGTAAAAAATATTGCGCCAAGAATCGGTATCAACAATTCTTTCTTTATTAATATTGATAAAATTCCGAAAGCTCCTCCTAATGCCAGCGAGCCGGTATCTCCCATAAAAATTTGAGCCGGATAAGTGTTAAACCACAGGAAACCTAATCCCGCACCAATGAAAGCAGCTATAAATACCGTCAATTCTCCCGAACCGGGGAGATACATTATATTAAGATAATCCGCATAAATTTTATTTCCGGAAGTATATCCTATTACACCTAATGCAAGCATAACTATAAGCATTGTACCAACTGCCAGCCCATCAAGCCCGTCAGTCAAATTAACAGCATTGGAAGTTGCGGTTATAATAAAGATTACAACAGGTATATAGAAATATGAAAAATCGAAATTTAAATCTTTAAAAAAAGGTAAAGTTGTCTGAGAGTTATAAGGAGCAAATTCAGGCATATAATAAATAGCTGCTCCAATAGCCAGCCCAACAACTACTTGACCTAAAAGTTTATACCTTGCAATGAGTCCTTTTGAAGATTTCTTAACTACTTTTAAATAATCATCAACAAACCCAACCATGCTAAGCCAGATCGTTCCTAACAACACTAAAATTATATAAGCGCTTAGGATATCAGCCCATAAAAGGACAGGTAAAACCACAGAGAATATTAATATTATTCCACCCATGGTTGGCGTACCGGCTTTACTAAAATGACTTTTAGGACCAACTTCTCTTATCGTTTGACCAATTTGCTTCCTCTGCAAATAGGAAATTACTTTTGGGCCTATATAAAAGGCTAGAAATAATGCTGTTATTGCTGAAAGCGAAGACCTAAACGAAAGATAACGGAACACGTCAAATCCCGGAGGATTATATGTTTTATTTATATAATCTAGTAAATAATAAAACATTATGCTGCTCTTTTTATAATTATTTCAGCAAACTCTTCCATTTTCATTCCACGTGATCCTTTGACTAAAATAACGCAGTTATCCAAATAAATTTTATTCAAAAAATTCTTAAGTGATTTCCTCGTGTTAAAATGTTCGTGATAAATTTTACTATCCAGCAGTTCGTCATTAAGATTTTTCATTAACTTACCGATAGTAAAAACTGCATTAACTCTACTCTTTTTGA
This sequence comes from bacterium BMS3Abin04, assembly GCA_002898175.1. Taxonomy (GTDB): domain Bacteria; phylum Bacteroidota; class Ignavibacteria; order Ignavibacteriales; family Melioribacteraceae; genus BMS3ABIN04. The sequence continues at coordinate 3,479 of BDSW01000321.1, read as the reverse complement.
CAACAATACCTAGTTCTTTATGATGTTCAACACCCTTGCTTCCTAATTCAAACATATCACCTAAAACAGCTATTTTACTTTCATGCTGTTTATTCCTCTTCAATACTTCAAATGCTTCCCTTATAGATTGCGGATTTGAATTATATGTATCATCTATTAAAGTTAAATTTCCATAATTTATAATATTCAATCTTCCTTTTATAGATTTAATTTTGGCAGTCCCATCTAAAATTTGTTTCTTTGTTAATCCCATTTTAATTGCAACCGAAACTGCTGCCAGATAGTTAGCCGAACCGGATTTACCCTGTACCAGAGGTACTGTTTTTATATTCTTCCTGAGTCCGGTAATTAATATCTCAGGGTTACCGCTATTTGTAAAGCCTAATATTTTGGCTTTTATATCAGGGTTATATTTAAAACCAAAAGTAATTTTATTCATGAATTGATTTTTAACCGACCTTAACAAAGGATCATCAATATTTAGAAAAGCTGTACCGTTATTTGCTTTTGCTTCATCAAGCAAAGAAAGTTTTTCTTCAAGTACTCCCTCCCTATCATTTAAGTATTCAATATGGGAATCTCCAATATTGGTTAACAATGCAATATCCGGTCTGGCAATTTTAGCAGTATAAGCTATCTCTCCGAAATGATTAGTACCGTGTTCTAAAACCAAGACTTCACACTTACTATCGGTCGAAAAAATAGTTAACGGTACGCCAATCTGATTGTTATTATTAGAAAGTGTTTTATACACTTTAAACTTTTCCTCCAACAACGTTGCTATCATTTCTTTAGTTGTTGTTTTACCGTTACTTCCTGATATTGATATTACTTTTGCATTTAATTTTTTTCTCCACATCGAGGCTAATTCACCATAAGCTTTAACCGTATTGTTAACAGTTATAATGGGAATATTTATTTTGTCAAATTCTTTCAATTTTCTTTTGTTAATTAGAATTGCATTTGCTCCGTTTTTTACAGCAACATTTACAAAATTATGACCATCGAACCTCTTACCCTTAATCGCAACAAAAATAGATCCTTCACATACTTGTCTAGAGTCGATAGTTACAGCTTTAGCCGGAATATATTTATCAGGACTAAATATCCTTGCTGTACTCAAATCAAATATGTTTTCTAAAGTTATTCTCATTCTATACTTTCAAATATTTTTCAGCAGTTTCTTTATCTGAAAAATGTTTCCTTACGCCATTTATCTCTTGATAATTTTCATGTCCTTTGCCGGCAATGAGAATTATTGCATTATCGGGAGAATCAGTAATAGCGGTTTTAATTGCTTCTTCCCTATTTTCAATAATCAAATAATCTTTCCTGCGCAACCCGTTTATGATGTCTTCAATTATTTTATTCGGCTCTTCGCTCCTTGGATTATCTGAAGTAATAATAACTCTATCGCTTAATTCCTCTGCTATTCTCCCCATTTCAGGCCGTTTTAACTTGTCGCGATCGCCGCCGCAGCCAAATACTGTGTAAATCGGTTGATTCTTAGTGTTGATATGATGAATAGCTTCGAGAGCTTCTTTAAGGCTTCCGGCTGTATGAGAATAATCGACTATTACCTTTTTCTTACCACGGCTAATAACTTCAAATCTACCAGGAACTTGAGATGTTTTTTTAATTCCATCAACAACTAACGGAGCTTCCAGCCCCATCAAAACAGCTGTTGAGAAAGCAGCGGTAGCATTATACGCATTGAATTTCCCTATCAATCTTGTATTAATGCTATAACTTGAGTGATGATCATTTATACTAAATCTTGTTCCGTTTAAATTATATTGGACATCGGAAATTACGAAATCAGCATTTGTATTTTCACCATAAGTTTTTACAGATGCATTTGTTTTTTTTATAATATCATTCGCACTTTTATCATCTAAATTTATTACTGCCGTCGAATCTTCCTTCAAGTTCTCAAAAAGCAGTTCCTTTGCTCCTAAATAATTCTCAAAAGTATGATGATAATCCATATGATCGGAACTAATATTACTAAATACTGCAAAGTCAAAATCCAAATAATCAACTCTATCAAGAGCCAGAGAATGAGAAGAAACTTCCATAACACAATGTGTACAGCCTTCTTTTACCATTTCGTTTAGAAGAAAATTAATTTCATTCGCCTCGGGAGTTGTTAACTTGGATTTAATTTCCTTATTACCAATTAAGTTTTTGTTTGTTCCTAGCAAACCCGATTTAATTCCGGCATTATCAAATACATTTTTCATAAAATATGAAGTAGTTGTTTTACCTTTTGTACCTGTTATTCCAACAAGTGTTATTTTTTTTGAGGGTTCATCAAATAGGTAGTTCGAAAATTCAGCCAAAGATTTTCTACTGTTTTCAACAACAATTTTTGTAACACCCGATTTAATAAATATTTCGTCGGGTACTGCTGAAGTATCATCCAGAATAACTGCCGATGCACCATTGCTTATTGCATTTTGAATAAACTTATGTCCATCGGTCTTAAACCCTTTTATGGCAACAAATATTGAACCTTCCCGAGCTTCTCTAGAATCAATAGTTATACTGCCGACCTCATGTATTTCGGGACTTCCCAATACTTGTACTGCTTTCACGTTATTTAATAATTCAGATAAATTCATTAATTAACCGAAATAGATTTTAATACATCAGAGGGTTTACATTTTATTTTGTAAAGAATGTCTTTTTTTAATTCTGTACCTACGGGAACGCTTTGATATACAACTCTTCCGTTCCCTTCCACTTTATATTCTATATCTAAACTATTTAATATTGAGATAGCTTCACGTAAGGATTTGTTCTTTAGGTTAGGCATTGTCTTTCTGTTAATATTTTTAGAGTTGATCTTTAACCTATTTTTATATTCGGAAGCGACATCAGCCGTTGTAAGAATATTACTTCTTGAGTTTTTATTCTTTTTTAGAATTATTTTTGAAATAGGGTTGCCTATTCTGTCAATATATTTTCGCTCTTCTATAATATCAGAATCTACCTCAAGTATTTTTGACATAATATTCTTAAAAATTGGTGCTGCTACTTGTCCGCCGTATCTTCCAATTTCAGGTGAGTCGACAAGAATTAGGCAGATTAGTTTTGGATTTTCAGCCGGTAAAAAACCGATGAACGAAGAATTATAATACTTGCTTGAATATCTTCCTTTTATTAATTTCTGAGAAGTTCCTGTTTTCCCACCAATATAAATATCTTTCATCTGCGCCAATTCACCCGTTCCGTTTTCAACAACACCAAGCATCATTTTTTTAATTTTATCTGAAGTTGATTTGGTTATAACTTTTCGTATAATCTCCTTTTTATTTTTCAGAATAACATTCCCTTCCGCATCATTAATTTCTTTCACCGTATAAGGTCTTAATAAATACCCGCCGTTTATAAGAGCGGCATAAGCAGTAATCATTTGTAAAGGAGTAACGGAAATCTCATAACCATGCGAAATAAAAGCTTTTGAAATGGCAGAG
>BDSW01000320.1 GCA_002898175.1 bacterium BMS3Abin04 | reverse complement strand
GAAGAAAAAATTGAATATTTGGAAGCAATAAATAATCCGGAAAATCAGAGTATGGGAAAACGGGAAATTCCGTTTTCCGTAGAAGTATTTATTGAAAGAGGAGATTTCAAGGAAGAACCGCATAAAAAGTGTTACAGGCTTGCAACCGGTCTGGAAGTTCGTTTACGCTATGCCTATATTATTAAATGTGAAAAAGTGATTAAAGATGAAATGGGCAATGTTATTGAAGTACAATGTACTTACGATCCTGAAACAAAGAGCGGCGGAAACAGTACAAAAAAGGTTAAAGGAACAATTCATTGGGTCTCCGCTAAGCATGCCGTGGATGCCGAAATTAGATTGTACGACAGGCTATTTACCGCAGAAGATCCAAGTGCAGATAAAGAAAAAGATTTTAAGGAATTTCTAGATCCTAATTCGTTAGAAATATTAAATGGATGTAAGGTAGAACCTTCGTTACAAAACGTGAACCCTACGGAATATCTTCAGTTTGAACGGACCGGATATTTTATTTCGGATTCAAAAGATTCTAATAATAATAACTTAGTTTTTAACAGAACGGTTTCTCTTAGAGATAGCTGGGCTAAAATTTCGCGCAAATGATTATTTCAGAAATTCAAGAACGGAATTAAAATTAACTACTGTAATACGTTATTGTAAAAATAATATTTAGTAAAGCGAAAGTCCTCTTTCACTAATTTTTTATAATAACCTTATATTAATTCTAGCGAATCCTCCACGGCAGATAAACAAGAGATTCGCTCTACAGCTAAGGAACTTGTTCCTGAATTATTTAATGGTTGTTATTTTCTTGAAAGTAAGTAAAATTAAATTTAACTTTACATCCCGTTATTTGTTTGATGAATACAAACTTCATAAGTGCCGAAGTGGCGAAATTGGTAGACGCGCTAGACTCAAAATCTAGTCTGGGTTAACCAGGTGCCGGTTCGAGTCCGGCCTTCGGTACTAATATCGATTAATTAACTACTTTCCCACTAAATATTTCTAATCAGAATGTTGTAGTAATATAATATTCACTGTTTATGTAATAGAAAGTAAAACCTACAAATTCAGATATACCGGATTTACATCAAATTTATCACGTAGATTGTGTGATCATAATAATGGGAAAAATAAATCTACTAAACACTATAAACCATTTATTCTAATTTATACTGAAGAGTGTGAAACAAGAACGGAAGCATGTAGAAGAGAGAAATTTCTTAAGTCTACTAAAGGAAGAATTTACTTAAATGAAATTCTATCTTCTAAGGTGCCGGTACCGACAGAGTCGGTATAAATTCGAGCTTGTCCCGTCTTCGCCGGGATCTTGTTTTTGGACATTCCGGTAAATAGTTTATTCGTTGTACACTTTTTCTTCAGAAAACTCAGCGCCTTCAGCGTCTTGCTCAAGATCCCGGACTTTTGGAGGATTAGCAAGAAATTCTTTATAAAATTCGTGTTGAATAACCAAATCCATTATCTCGTTAGTTCCTGTCCAAATAGTTATTAATCTTACATCTCTAAGAATACGTTCGATAGGGAAAATATTTGTGTAGCCGATGCCTCCTAAAATTTGCATTGCATGATTAACAATTTTCCATGCTGTATTGGTAGAGAATCTTTTTGCTTCGGAAACCAACCGGCGTATTTTACCCGGGGCAGCATCGGAATCGGCTGTTTTTCCAGCAGCATAATTTATAGCTCTTGCTGCATCTAAAAAAGTAATGCTATCGGCAATTTTAAAATTAACAGCTTCAAAGGAACGGATTTTTTGCCCAAACGCTTTACGTTTATCGGCATAACGGGCAGCGATTTCAATTGCCGCGCGTGCCATTCCAATTGCAGCTCCGGCAGAAGTCATTCTTTCAGGAATCATCATTTGATGAAAAACTTCTGTACCGTTTCCAATACCGTTTTCGCCTCCAAGTACATTTTCAATAGGAACAGCAGCATCACGAAAAACCAATCTTCCGGTTCCTCCACCGCGTGTACCCATCAAACCGTAAAGATGCTCCACTGTTACTCCGGGTCCCCGTTCAACTAAAAATGCAGTCATTGCTTTTTTAGGATCATCAACTCCATCAATTTTTCCATATACAAGAATCAGATCCGCACCTTCGGCACCAACCACAAAACGCTTTTGTCCGTTTAAATAAAACATATTTCCTTTGCGGTGTGCTGTGGTTGTTGCGGCAAAAAAATCAGACCCGCCGCGTGGTTCGGTCAAACCTTCGGCTACTCCAATTTCTCCACGAATCATAGGTTTTAAATATTTTTCTTTTTGCTCGCCGGTTCCAAAAATATGAATAGCTTCACCAACTATGGAAACTAAAGAATACAAACAACCCAATGATGTTCCCAATACACCTACTTCTTCCAATGCAACCATCTCGGAAGTCCATGGTAGTCCGGTACCGCCCCATTCAGGATCGAAGCGAAGTCCTAATAAATTTCGTTTACCTGCTTCTTGTAAAAATTCTTTTGGATATTTTACTTTATCGGCATCCATATCCAATAAAAGCTGTTTCGGAACCCACGAAACAAAATCCCGCATTTTTTCTCTTAGCTTTTTATCATTATCGGTTAGCATTGCGTTTGTTGACATTTTATTTGCCTCTAACTTGTTAAAAATTATATCTCATTATTAAAAGTAATTAAAAATATTTTGAGCAACTTGAAAAACAATGTTGTTTCCTTAAGTTTTATCGGAAATCTATAAATAAGTTTGTTACTAAAAGGGTAATATCAATAATATTACTGATATTAAGGCTATACTTTACTTTTGTTGAAAACCAAAAAACAAACCGCACTGAAGTACAATTGAGAAATTAGAAATTAAAAATTAAAAGAAGCAATTTATAAAATCATTATATAATTCATTCCACAGTGGCGGATCGTTTATCTGCAATTTGTAAAGGACCGTTAGAAATGATACGAAAGAGATTATTTAAATTTTCTTGCAAACCTGTTCCATATACTTTACAGGAAAAAACGAAGACTTTGTTAGCAATACTATAACATAATAAAGTTGCAAATAATAAAAATCAAATTATAAAAACAAATAAATATCAAATAACAAACAAGGAAAAGCGCGAACACTTAGTCATAATGCTACTAATAAAATTTTGAATTTACGAAATTGTTTTTTATCGTTTATTTGTATTCGTTTCTTGCTTTTGTGTATTATTAATTTCTATACATAAAAACAAGAATTTAAATGATAACACTATAGCTCTATTATCTATCATAGACCTGATCTTTCTTCAAATAATAACTGTTGAGATCACATTTAAAGAAATGTGTTTTGCCATTTTGATTTCTACAAGAAATTTTACCTTTAAAAGTACCTTGCACCAATAAATCCGGTGTAAATTGGAGTTTGTCCTGTTTCCGATGGTATCCGATTTTCAGTATAAATAATTTGATTAAAACTATAAATTCACTTCCCTATCTGTGATAAACGATATTTGCACCGACCCACGTTTTATTTTTATTATAATCAACACCTATCATTTTACCTTTGCTAACTCTTAACAGATTATTTACAAGAATCTGTTTATCCTTCCAAAGATACATCATCCTAATTTCTGTTTTTGAGTAGCCATCAGGTGTTTTAATTACCGGAGCATACTCAACTTTTTTCTGTAAAATGTAATTTTGTTTATTTGAAATACCATCCAACAATTCTTTAGTAATATCAATCTTAACACCTGAGCCTGCAAAAGAATAAAGCGGTTTAAGAACATACTCCGAAAGATTTTCAGGATATTCATTTAATTCATTGAGATAGATACTTTGGGGGGAATATTTACTACGAATCATAGGAAGAATATTCTTGCTGATCTTAAAAAACCAGTTAGGATGGCTTAACCATTCAACATTAAGATCATCATAGAAGTTAAAACTTGGTTTAACGGGAGAGGTTTCAAGTTCGTCAAAGATTACACGGTTGTAAATTCTTTCAATCGGTACCTCGATGTTGTCTTTTTTATAAAAAAGATTGTTTCCTCTTTGCATTACATCGCTTATACAAATTGATTTAATACCAAGTTGTTTTTCAGCAAGAAAAAAATCTATCCATGTTTTCTGCCCTTTTGGGTTAATCTCAAGTAAAATTACATTCTCCGGCTCATGCTCCCCAATCATTACAGTTTTAAGAAGTTCAATATAAGAATTATAATTTAGGTCGTTAAAATAAGAGCGGAAACCGGATGGAATTTCAAAATACTCTCTAATTTTTTGATCAATAAATGCTTGGAAATTATACAAACTCGGGAAACCTTGAAGCTCTATTAATTGAGGTAAAAAATCGTTGCTATTACCAAGTGTAAGTGCAAAATCTATCTGCAAAAAAAGGGGATGTTTCCCTTCGTTCGGCACAATGTATTTCTCGGGAATTTTAATATCTGCAAAATCATCCGATATTATCTGTTTTACTTGATCAGCAATATCATTAGCAGCATTTATAAGTGAGTCTGTGGTTTTTGTATCTAGGAATAAAGGTGTCTCACATATCCTAAAATCAATATCTCTTCTGATGACTTTTTGAATATTATTTATAAACTTATTAAAATTTTCTTGTTTAAAACAGCTGTTAAATTTTTCTCTAATTTCAGGTATCATAAATATTTATATTTTCTGTATAATAATTTATAATTTAATTCCTTTGTAAGTTTCATCAATTATATAATCAACTACATCTCTTAAATCCTTTCGTTTTTCCCAAGCGCGCAACTGTCTATCTGCTCCCGTGCCGTGCTCCAGTATTTTATGTATATAATTTAACTCGTCTCTTACTCCCAAATCGTCAACAACATCATCCACAAAACCTAATAATTCTCCTATCAATACCTTAGTTTCAACTTCAGCTTGTTTACCAAAATCGATCATTTTTGCTTCAATTCCATACCGACTAGCTCGCCATTTATTTTCATTGATGTATAATCTCCGGTATAAACGGAACCCTAGATTTTGCTTTATTAATTTATATAATTTGGCAACAATAGCTTGCATTAACGCTGCTAAGGCAATTGTTTCATCTATTCGAAGTTGAACATCACATACGCGAAATTCTAACGTTGGATATTTGGGATGAGGACGAATATCCCACCAAATTTTTGTAGCATCCTCAACACAGCGTGTTTTAACCAACATATTCACATAAGATTGATATTCTCCGTGACTTCCGAAGTAATCCGGTATACCTGTTCTAGGGAAGCGGTCAAATATTTTAGCCCTGTAAGATTTGAATCCTGTATTTCTACCTTTCCAAAAAGGAGAATTTGTAGAAAGGGCATAAATATGCGGAAGGAAATATCTTGCAGCATTCATTATGTGGACAGCTAATTCTTTATCATTTATTCCAACATGCACATGGAGACCAAATATTAAATTTGCACGTGCAACTTGCTGCATGTCGTGAACAACATCATGATATCTTTGTTGGTCCGTAATAGCTTGATCTTCCCATCGTGAAAAAGGATGAGTACCTGCAGAAGCAATTCTTAAACCATGTAAATCGGCAATTTTTGCAATGCTTGTACGCAATCTGATTACTTCTTCTCGTACTTCTTGAATATTTGAACATACCGCCGAACCGGCTTCAACAACAGATTGATGCATTTCTGCTTTAACTTGTTCTTTGAGAACCTTTTTACCTTCTTCAAGAATTTCTTGAATTCTTGATTTCAGTTCCCTTGTTTTAGGATCAATTATTTGGAATTCCTCTTCAATCCCAAGTGAAAATAATTTATCAGTCATCGTACATTATTTCGTTTTTGGATTTATTAGATCTTAATATTTGATTATTTGCAAATGTAGTAACAAAATTACCCCAAGTTAAATTGTTTATTCCTTCCTTATGTATTTTTGCTCTATGGATAGCCATATTTGCTGTAGCTTCAACAACCCATTCAAAATTATCTTCCCCTACCGAATGTAAATCTGCATCAGGAGCCGGGTTGCCGAAATCAATTGCATAAGGGACGCCATCTCGTATTGCAAATTCAACAGTATTAAAATCATATCCTAATGCATTGTTAAGTTTAAGAACGTCATTTTCAATACGTTTTAATAATAAGCGTTCAATCGGTTTCGGATGCTTTACATAACGAAGATGATGAGGCTGTTTCGGATCGTACTGCATTATTCTTACTTCCCTTCTATCAATACAGTAACATCTAAAATAATCGGTAAAGTCTATTTCCTCTTGAAGCATCATAACGAGGGTACCGGTTGAATTATAAATGTTAAAAAAATCTTCCCGGGTATTAACTTTATAAACGTTTTTCCATCCTCCACCTGCAAAGGGTTTAAAAAAAGCAGGAAATCCTATATAATTAAAAATGCTCTCCCAGTCTAAAGGGTATTCAAGGTTCCTCATAGAAATTTCGTTCGTATCCGGTGGATGTTCATTTGAAGGTAAAAGTACAGTTTTAGGGACTTCTACACCTACCTTAGTTGCAAGAGCGTTATTAAAAAACTTTTCATCGGCACTCCACCAAAACGGATTATTAATTACAGCACTCCCGTTAAGAGCTGCATTTTTAAGATATGCTCTGTAGAAAGGAATATCTTGTGAAATCCTATCAATAATTACTTCGTAAGGTACCGCTTCTCCTTGTTCAACCATATTAATTTTTACAAATTCCGCTTTAATATTATTTTCCTTTTTAGTATTTACTCTGTCGATAAATGCTTGAGGGAAAGTATTTTCCTGTCCGAAAAGAATTCCGATATTTTTCATCTAATTTTCTCCAATACAATTAATACTTAAAATGATTAAATTAAAATATAATATGTTTATTAAAGTTGATGCAATATAAGAAAGATATTATTTAAAATCATCTATTGAATTTAGTATAAAAAGAATTGTAGAGACAACTTGAAAGTTGTCTCTACAAGAAAAGGTTATTTATCTTTTTTGATATGGCGGCTGTTTAGGTTGGATGCTACCTTTAGTTTTTAGTAATTTCATTACCTCTTTAATTCCCGCTTCTAACTGCGGATCATGACCATTTGCCATAAGAGTAGGATCGTCGATAACTTTTATATCGGGGTCAACTCCATGCCCTTCCTTAAACCAAGTACCGTCCATATTATACATTCTAAAAGTAGGAACAGTTACTGCTCCACCGTCTACAAAAGCCGGAGCACCGCTTATACCTATTAGTCCTCCCCAAGTTCTTTGACCGATTAAGGGACCAAGACCGGCTTTTCTGAAATAATCCGGGAAAGCATCTCCTCCCGAACCGCTCCATCCGTTTATCAGCATAACCTTTGGTCCGAATACAGCATTGGGAGGCCACTTCCAATTTCTACCATCGCGAACTGCCCAGAATGCCAAAGGTTTTCTATTTAGAATTTCAATAAATCTATCAGGAATTTGTCCACCGCTATTAAAACGCTCATCTACTATCAATCCCTTTTTATCGGTCTGTGCAAGAAATTGTCTTTGTAATTCATTTTGTCCTTCAACACCTGTATTTGGGACGTATATATAACCGATTTCACCCTTAGTTTTTTCTTCAACTAATTTTCTATTTGATTCGATCCAAGCTAAGTTTCTTAATCTGCTTTCACTTTTAATGGGTTTAACCAGAATTTTTCTGGAATTTTTTAAAGTAGGTTTGTTATTAATCGTCAGCTCAATAGTTTTATCCGCTAGCCCTTCAAAATAACTGTACGGTGATTTGTTAACTGAAAGAGGAACATCGTTAACGGCTAAAATATAATCTCCGGATTTCACGTTTAGTCCGTCTTGCTTTAATGGAGAACGTACATTAGAATCCCATTTAGCATCATTAATTATTTTAGCAATTCTAAACTTTCCGTTTTCAATACTCCAATCAATTCCTAATAAACCGATATTCTTAGATTTTGCATGTTGTTGATCTCCGCCGAATCTATAAGTATGCGAGGAGCTCAATTCACCGATTAATTCGCCCAGTATATAATTTAGATCATTTCTAATAACTACACCTTTAACCAGTTTACCGTATTCAACTTTCATCTTATCCCAATCTACACCGTGCATATTGGGATCATAAAAGAAATCCCTCTCGAAACGCCAAGCATCATTAAATATTTGTTCCCATTCGGCAAGAGGATTTATAGTCATTTCAAGTTGGTCTGTAGGAACGCTTTTTTCTGCTTTTTGATCCGGTTTAACATCAACAATAAAATAAGATTTACTTTTTTTAAAGAGTAATTTCTTTCCATCACTAGATATTTGATACGAATCAGCGTTTGGAACAATTGTCTTTTCTTCCCTTTTTTTGAAATCGAAATATTTAATTGCTTTATCTTTAACAGTTGAACCTGAATTAGGGTACTTTAAGTAAATTATTTTACCGGATACCGCCGTTAGATTACCGTAGTTTCCTGCTTTAGGAGGTAGTATTAGCGCTCTTTGTTCAAAGTTATTAAAATCGATTTTAACTTTTACTTTTTTTGATTTCTCTTTTCCCTCTTTTCCATCCTTCTTATCCTTTTTTTGATTGATTTCAACTTTTACGGTATCATTTTTAGGTGCCAGAGGCGACATAATTTCCGTAGTTAAAGGAACAGCAGCTATTTTTGTTGAATTAGGATAAGAAAAAGTATTATCAACACTACTGTAGACCGGGCGGAAATTCCTATCCGTTAAATAATACAAATATTTACCTTCAGGATCAAATACAGGTGAATGAGAACTATAAAAACCGCTGGTTACTTGATGTGTTTGTCTATTTAATACATCGTAAATAAATATTGCATCGTGCTGATTATCTAATCCTCTTGAATAAGTTACCCATTTACTGTCCGGCGACCATCCGACTTTGAAGTTCTCTAAATTTCCTTCATACATAAAACGTCCTTTATCAATAAAAACAGCTTTTTTCTCTGCAATATTAAAAACTTTGATGTTCATTGCGTTATCAACAAAGACCAACCGTTTACTATCCGGTGACCAATAAAGGTGGTATTTGAAACCTTTACCAAGATTGGATAATCTGCTTTCATTCACCGGATTGTTCAATTGTTTTACATATAGCTCATATTCTCCTGATTTATCACTCCAAAAAGCAACGGATTTTCCATCGGGCGACCATGCGGGAAAACGCTCTGCTATTCCGGAAGTATTTGTAATATTTTTTACAACACCCTCTTTAGCCGGTACAGAAAAGATATCCCCGCGTGCTTCAAAGATTACACGATTACCATCAGGAGATATTGTTGAATTTTGAATATACTTCTTAACATTTTTCTTGTAAGGAAGTCTTGTTATTTCATCCGTTGTTACGGTAATATTAACTTCTGAATACTTTTCTGTTTTAAGATTTAAAAGATATAAATTGCCCGCAGCTTCAAAGACAATATCATCAGTCCCAATTGAAGGGAAATGAATATCATACTCTTTAAAAAACGTTACTTGTCGTGAAGTCTTATCACTTAAGTTATAAACCCAAATGTTAAATCTTTCAGCGGGTCCTTGATCGGATAAAAAATATATTTTATTATTATGCCACATAGGCAGTTCATCGTTAGCGGCATTACTCGTTATATTTTCCGATGAATAATTCTTTAGATTGAACAACCAAATATCTGTTGCCATTCCCCCGCGATATCTTTTCCAGGTTCTAAACAATCTTGTACGAGGTGTATATGCCAAGTAATTATTATCTGGCGAAATTGCTCCGAATTCTCCGTAAGGGACAGGTAACTTTTCAGGCAAAACCTGACCAAGATTAATTTTGTAAAGTTGATCATATCTTTGGCGACCGCTTTCCCTTGAGGAGGCAAATAATATGCTTTTACCGTCAGGATACCAATCAAGCATCAAATCTCGCGATGGATGATTTGTAATTCTAATTGGTTTTCCGCCTAAATTTGGGATTACGTAGATATCAATATTTCCATTATAATTTCCGCTAAAGGCAATTTTTGATCCGTCCGGAGAAAACTTGGGGAATGCTTCAATTCCTTTTGGTGAACTTAGTTTGTGTGCTATTCCTCCTTTTTTTGAGACAACCCAAATATCGCCGCCATAAGAAAAGGCAATTTGAGTTTTTGATACATCAGGCGTACGCATCATTCTGGCACTAATTTGTGCCGATATTTGACTTGTTACAATAAATAAAAAAGAAAATAAAAAAAGAATAGTTTTCATGGTTCCCTCGTATGTAAAAAAATAATTAGACGAAAATAACAACAATAAGTTCTAGTTCCAATAATTGTCTTGCTGTTATTAATTATTAAGAATAAAGTGAGATATTATTACTTTAAATAAATATTCATTGCATGTTGATTAAGAAAAAATAAAAAAGGCTGCCTTAAAGACAGCCTTTTTGTATTACTGGAGATGGGTTTTATACCATTTCTCTATAACTCTGTAGGAGTTTCATGTAATTTGCTCTTTCAAATGCAGCCGGTTCAGCAACAGATTTTTGGCTCATACTTCCCTTCATCAAATCGATTGAGTCATATTCATTCTCTTCCATCCAAATCTTCATTTCATCAAGTATTTCCGTAACCCGACCAACACCATTTCTTAGCAACTCTGATGCCATCATTGCAATATCACCGCCTGCCATCATAATTTTAATAACATCCAGATGATTATGAATACCGCTTGTTGCCGCTAAACTGGCATTGATATGACCATATAAAATAGCCAGCCAGCGTAAAGGTAATCTCATTTCCCAGTTAGTACTTAATACTAAATTAGGTACAACTTCCAAATTTTCAAGATCAAAATCCGGCTGATAAAAACGATTAAATAGCACAAGTGCATCTGCGCCTGCATGATCTAGTAGTTTAGCCATATTTGCCATTGAAGTAAAGAACGGACTGAGTTTAACTGCAACAGGAATTGTTACCATTTCTTTAACTGTTTTTAGTGTATCAATGTACATTGTTTCTATTTCCGATCCTGTAATGTTTGGATTTGTAGGAACATAATAAATATTTAATTCCAAAGCATCTGCACCGGCATCTTGTATGTTTTTAGCATACTTTTCCCATCCACCGCTGCTAACACCGTTTAAGCTTCCAATAACAGGAATATCAACTGCTTTCTTTAAATTTGCAACATGATCTAAATATTCAAAAGGACCTAATTTAAATTCTCCCGGTTCAGGGAAATAAGAAGTAGCTTCTGCAAAACTTTCCGCACCGAAACTTAAATAATGATCCAGCTCACCGGTCTCATGAGTGATTTGTTCTTCAAACAAGGAATAAACAACAATAGCTGATGCACCGGCGTCTTCGAGTTCCTTAACTGTATCAACATTTTCTGATAGCGGAGAAGCTGAAGGGACAATAGGGTTTTTTAATTTTAATCCCATATATGTTGTTGATAAATCCATTTTAACTCCATTATTTCTATTTAAAAATTTAGTTCTAGGCGGATATTAAATCCGCCTATTATGATTTTATATACCTATTTATCTTCTTCGTTATCCTTAACAAAATGACTATAGTCCATACTTGCCATATTTTGATATATCTTCCATACTTCTTTAGCGTGTTCTTGTCCTAGTGCCAATAGTTTTTTAGCTCTTTCGGGCATCGATTTAGTTAACATCTTATAACGTGTTTCATTATAAGTATAATCCTGCAGGGGAATCTTTGGACCTTTATAATCAAGTTTAAGAGGATTTTTACCTTTTTGTATATTCTCCGGATTGTATCTAAACATCGGCCAATAACCTGAATCAACAGCAAGCTTTTGCTGTGTGAATCCATGTTTTAAATCATAACCATGAGCAATACAGGGACTATAAGCAATAATAATAGATGTCCCTTCATATTGCTCGGCTTCAATTATTGCTCTAACGGTTTGAAGATCATTTGCACCCATAGCAACTTGGGCAACATAAACATTTCCATAAGCTATTGCCATCTTAGCC
Organism: bacterium BMS3Abin04; assembly: GCA_002898175.1. GTDB lineage: Bacteria > Bacteroidota > Ignavibacteria > Ignavibacteriales > Melioribacteraceae > BMS3ABIN04. The sequence goes on along the minus strand of BDSW01000320.1, from coordinate 1,916 downwards.
AGATCTTTTTTAGGCATTCCTTTACCGGCTGCAGCAAATTTAGCTACGGCACCCAAACCTGTAGCTTTTGATTGTTGACCGCCGGTGTTTGAATAAACCTCTGTGTCAAGGACTAATATATTAACATTTTTCCCGGATGCGAGAACATGATCAAGACCACCGTAACCAATATCATAAGCCCAACCGTCACCGCCCATAATCCAAACCGAGCGAGGATTTAGATAATCGATAAGCGTCAGTAATTCTTTTGAGTCCGGCGAATCTATTTTTTCAAGAATTGATTTTAACTTATCAACGTTCTCTCTGTGGACTTTAATCTCCTCTTCTGTTTTAGGTTTCGAATTAAGGATTGAATCGGCAAGTTCTTCACCAACCTCATTTCTAAGCTTCTTTAGCACTTCGGTAGCAAATTCATGTTCTCTATCAATTGCCAATCTAATTCCCAAACCAAATTCTGCGTTGTCTTCAAACAGTGAGTTATTCCATGAAGGACCTTTACCTTCTTTATTTACAGCCCAAGGTGTGGTAGGTAAATTACCGCCGTAAATTGAAGAACATCCTGTCGCATTTGCTATAACTGCTCTATCACCAAATAATTGGGAAACTAATTTAACATAAGGTGTTTCACCGCAACCCGGGCAAGCGCCTGAAAACTCGAATAAAGGTTCAAGCAACTGGCTGCCTGCCACTGTTTCGCGTTTAACTTTTGTTCTATCATATTCCGGAATATTTAAGAAGAAATCAAAGTTTTCTCTTTCTTTTTCTCTTAGCGGAATTTGAGGAGCCATGTTAATTGCTTTTTTCTTAACTTCTTTTTTATCTTTAGCGGGACAAACTTCAATGCACAAATTACAGCCTGTACAATCTTCTACTGCAACTTGAATTGTATAAGCTTTGCCCTTATCTTCTTTCCCCCTGGCTTCTATCCATTTGAAAGTGTCAGGAGCATTTTGAGTCAAATCCATATCATATATTTTAGCTCGGATAGCTGCATGAGGACAAGCAATTACGCATTTATTACATTGAATACATATATCTTCTTCCCAAACAGGCACTTCTAAAGCAATGTTTCGTTTCTCCCATTTTGTCGTAGCCGACGGGAAAGTACCGTCATCAGGCATTTTACTTACAGGAACATCATCACCGTTACCGGCAATTAAAGTAGCCAATACATCCCGTACAAATTCCGGTGCTTCCGGAGATACTACGGGTGGTAGCTCAATATTACTTGTAACCGATTCGGGATATTTTATTTTATTCAAATGCTCCAAAGTTTGGTCAACCGCATTAAAGTTCTTTTTAACAATGCTTTCGCCTTTCTTACCATAAGTTTTTTGAATTGCATCTTTAATTTTCTGAATTGCTTCATCTTTTGGTAAAATACCTGAAATAGCAAAGAAACAAGTCTGCATAATTGTATTAATTCTAGCGCCCATTCCTGTTTCTTTAGCTACTACATAAGCATCAATAACATAGAAATCTAATTTCTTATCAATAATTTGCTTTTGTACTTTTTTAGGAAGATTATTCCAAACTTCATCTTTGAGATAAGGACTGTTTAATAAGAACACGCCACCTTCTTTGATATTCTTTAACACATCAAATTTTTCTAACAAACCAAATTGGTGACAACCTACAAAATCAGCTTTTTGTATCAAGTATGTTGAGTGGATAGGATTTTTACCAAAACGTAAATGTGAGATTGTAGTTGATCCTGATTTTTTCGAATCATAAACAAAATAACCTTGAGCAAAGTTATCTGTTTCTCCACCAATAATTTTAATTGAATTTTTGTTAGCGCCAACCGTTCCATCAGAACCTAATCCATAAAACATACATTTTGTTGCGGATGTATCCTCTATAATAAAAGAGGGATCAAAATCCAGGCTTGTCATAGTAACATCATCACGAATACC
>BDSW01000319.1 GCA_002898175.1 bacterium BMS3Abin04 | reverse complement strand
TACATGCTCTTTAACTTTCCTAATCCATTCCCAATCAGCTTTTCCCGAAGCGCTATCTTGCTTTGTCTTTGCATGTACAAAGATTAATGAAGCGCCGTTATCCTCAGCTATTTTAGCAACTTCAAGAATATTTATTCTTTTTTTATTGGCGCCTAATCTTAATTTAACCGAGACCGGTATTCCTTTTGCAGCTTTATTCATTGCAGCTACCAATTTACCTAAAAGAATCGGATCATCCAGTATGCATGAACCCATTCCAACCGAGACAACTTTATGAACGGGACAACCGCAATTTAAATCGATTATATCGGGATTTGCACCAGGCAACTCGGCAATAGCTTCTTGAATAATTGAGGGATCATTAGCTAAGAGTTGAACACCAATTGGTTTTTCGGATTTATGAAAAGTAGCCCGCCTGAGTGTTTCGAAATTTCCTTTTCTAATCCCATCTGCGCTAACCATTTGAGTAAAAGTTAATCCGGCGCCGTGTTCCTTTGCTATTATTCGGAACGCCGAATCTGTAATTTCAGCCATAGGAGCTAAAATTAATTTATTACCAATATCCAAATTGCCAATTATCATAAATAGTCAACCAATATAAAAAATGTCGAAGAAACCTATTCGGCATTTAATTAATTGAATTATTTTTTTTCCGGTTCAGATTGATTTTCTTTAAGTAATGCTTTCCTTGAAAGACTATACTTCCCATTTTCTTTCTTAATTAGCTTAACTTTAATTTTGTCGCCTTCTTTTAGAAAATCGGTTACTTTATTAACGCGCGTATTATCGATCTGGGAAATATGCAACAATCCCTGCACTCCAGGCAAAAACTCAACGAATGCTCCAAAATCCATTATCTTAATAACTTTAGCATCATAGCTTTTACCAATTTCAGGTTCAACGGTTAGTTGTTTAATATAATCTCGCGTAGCATTAACCTTATCAAGATCACCACCGGAAACATGAACCGTTCCATCCTCGTCAATTGAAATTACAACGCTGTATTCCTTTTGAATTCCCTGAATTACTTTGCCCCCTGGACCGATAACCGAACCTATTTTATCCGAATTGATTTTAAACGATAGCTGTTTTGGTGCATATTTAGATAGCATTTCTCTAGCCGCACCAAGACCTTCATTCATAATTCCAAGGATATGCATCCTACCTGCATTAGCTTGCTGAAGAGCTTTTTCCATTATCTCGAAAGAAATACCTTGAATCTTTATATCCATTTGTATTGCCGTAACGCCCTCTACAGAACCGGCTACTTTGAAATCCATATCGCCAAGATGGTCTTCATTGCCGGAAATATCGGAAAGGATAGCGTAATTATCACCTTCTTTGATAAGCCCCATTGCAATTCCCGCAATAGCTTTTTTAATAGGAACACCTCCATCCATCAAAGCCAGCGAACCCGCACAAACCGTTGCCATTGATGAAGAACCGTTAGATTCCATAATATCGGAGTTCAGCCGGATTGCATAAGGAAATTCTTTTTCCTGAGGAATTATACTTTTCAGCGCTCTTTCCGCTAAATTACCATGACCAATTTCTCTACGACCCGGACCGAAAAATCTACCGGTTTCTCCAACGCTAAACGGAGGGAAATTATAATGCAGAATAAATCTTTTAGTATACTCTTCTTGAAGTCCGTCAATAATTTGTTCGTCGGATTTGCTACCAAGCGTTAACGTAGTTAAACTTTGAGTCTCACCTCGTGTAAAAAGAGCAGAGCCATGGGTTCTGGCCAACAAACCGGTCTCAACGGTTATTGGTCTAATCTCCGTAGTTGTTCTACCATCAAGGCGTTTCCCGTTCTCAAGAATTTGTTTGCGCATGAGTTCCTTTTCTATATCATGCAGCTGAGATTTAATTTCCTTTTCTTCATCAGGATACTTTTCAGCCAAAGCTTCAAGAACTTCGCTATTTAACTCTTTATTTTTTGTCGAGCGTTCTTTCTTACCAAGGATTGTAGAAACCAATTCAGCATATTTATCGTATGCTAATTTTTTAACATCTTCTACAAGCTCAGTATTAACTTCAACTTTTGGGACTTCCATTTTCGGTTTTCCACATTCGTCCCGAAGTTCATTCTGAACTTGAACAAGCTTCTTAATTTCCTCATGAGCAACCTTTAATGCATCCAGGAATGCTTCCTCACTTACTTCATTAGCTTCGCCTTCAACCATCATAATTGAATCTTCCGATCCCGCAACAATAAGTTCCAAATCACTCTCTTCCATTTGAGATAAAGTAGGATTAACTACATATTTACCGTCAACTCTACATACTCTTACTTCACCAATCGGTCCAAGGAATGGGATATCCGAAATAGTTAACGCAGCCGAAGCGCCGATTGCAGCTAAAACATCGGCATCGTTTTCACTATCAAAAGAGTAAACGAGTCCTACGATTTGTGTATCATTCTTATAATTATCTGCGAACAAAGGTCTAATTGGTCGGTCAATTAAACGGGATGTTAATATTTCTTTTTCCGTCGGTTTCCCCTCTCTTTTAAAAAACCCGCCGGGATATTTTCCGGCAGCAAAAGCTTTTTCTCTATACTCAACGGAAAGGGGGAAAAAGTCAATATCCTCTCTGGGAGAATCTGATGCAGTAGCAGCGACAAAAACCATAGTATCACCACTTCTAACCATAACAGCGCCGTTAGCTTGCTTTGCATATCTTCCGTACTCAATTGAAATTACTTTTCCATCAATCTTAACTTCTTTTGTGTAAATCATTTAAATTCCTTTTATTTTCTTATTCCTAATTGTTTAATTACTGTTCTATATCGTTGAATTTCTTTTCGTTTCAGATAATCCAACAATCTTCTTCTCTTACCAACCATTTTCATCAACCCCCTTCTTGAAGCATGATCTTTTTTATGATTAGAAAAATGATCTCTTAACGAATTGATACGTTCCGTTAGTATGGCTATTTGAACTTCCGCCGTACCTGAATCTTTTTCGTTTTTGCCAAATTGTTTAACCAATTCAAGCTTTTTTTCATTTGTAATAGACATTATAAATACCTCATTTTGTTATTCAATGTAATCCCAGAATTAACCGGAGATTAATTAGTTTAGTTTTCCTGCAATATAAAGTTAAAACTTTATTTCATGAATATTCAATTAATTTTACTCAGTTTCCACATACGAATTTACGATTTTCACCGCATTGTTTTTATCAATATTTATTTGCTGAATCAACTTATCCCTTGATAAGAATTTTTTTTCTGCTCTTAGTCTTTCTAAAAATTCAATTCGTAAATTTTCATTATATATATTTTTATTGAAATTCAATATATGAACTTCAATAATTACATTTGGTGTTTGATTAAAAGTTGGTCTTAGGCCAATATTCATAATGCCGGCATATTTTTCTTCGTTCAACCAAACGGAAACTGCATAAACTCCATTACCTGGAATTAATTTATATTTATTTTCCACCTCTATATTTGCAGTAGGAAACCCCAAAGAACGACCCCTGCCTGCACCGCTTACAACTTTTCCCGATAACGTATATGTCCTTCCTAAAAATTTATTTGCAAAAGTAATATCGCCTTCCAATAATAAATTTCTAATTTTAGTGCTGCTTATAATTGTATCTCCAAATGTAATAGGAGCAACTTTGGTAACATCAAAATCCATCTGTTTACCAAGCTCGCGCAATTTGTTTTCGTCGCCGTCACGGTTTTTACCGAACTTATGATCATAACCAACAACAATATGGTTAGCGCCTATTTTATTGCAAATATAATTTTGAACAAATTCTTCAGACGACTGATCCGAAAAATCTTTGGTAAACTTAATTACCATTAAATTATCAATTCCAATTTTCTCAAATACTTTAACTTTTTCGTCAAGAGTTGTTAATAGTTTTAAATCGTAATTTTTTGAGACTACCAATCTTGGATGCGGCTCGAAAGTTATAACGAAACTTCTGCTGTTTTTTTTATCAGCCAGCTGCAGTACATGGTCCAATATTTTTTGGTGTCCTAAATGTACACCGTCGAATGTACCAATTGTTACAACCGTATCTTTTGTTTTATTTATATTTGAGTCTTGAGTATATAAATTCATTTTTAGTTACTAATTTAAAATTTCAATTGGGATGCTTTATTAATTAAGTATCTCTTGAATCTCATCCACCGTTAAAGCGTCATCCACAGAAAAAGTACCAATAGCAGTTCGCCTAAGTCTTTTTAAGTAAGCGCCGCAGCCTAATTTTTCACCAAAATCATTTGCCAGAACTCTAACATAAGTTCCTTTCGAACAATCTACTTTAAAATATACATCCGGCAAATCTATTTTATTAACTTCAAAATTCGAAATAACTATTTCTCTGGGTTTTCTTTCTATTTCAATACCTTGCCTGGCATATTTATATAGCGGTTTCCCTTTATGTTTAAGAGCAGAATACATCGGCGGAATTTGAGTTGAACTTCCCAAAAAACTTTTCCTTACCGTTTCAATTTGCTCTGCAGTAATATGCTCAGTTTCTTTTTCAGCAACAACCTCAGTTTCGGAATCCATAGAAGGAGTTGTTTTTCCCAAAGAAATTATTCCTTTGTATGTCTTTTGCTTTTCCTGATATTTATAAATTTCCTTCGTTTTCTTACCTGTACATACAACCAGCAAACCAGTTGCCGCCGGGTCTAAGGTACCGGCATGACCAATCTTTTTTATTCCCAGAATTTTACGCAATCTTTTAATTATATAGAAAGAAGTTACGCCTAAATCCTTATCGATCAAAAAAACTTCACCTTCGCTAAAATCAAATTCATTTTTACTAATCGTTTCTTTTGTTATCATTTTCGTGAATCTGTTTAAAAATACTTTCCATTTTTTCTACATAATCAGATGTATCATCGATAAAAAAAATTAACTCCGGCGTATTTCTCGTTTTAATGCTATGTGCTAGTTCTGATCTTAAATAACCTTTCATTGAATCAAGATGCTCAAGGACATATTCTCTTTTAGATTTATCAAAAACAGATAAATAAATTTTTGCAATTTTTAAGTCGGGTGTAACTTTAACGTTTGTAAGTGTAATTAAACCCAATTTAGGATCACTGATTTTATGTAAAAATATAAGACTCAGTTTTTCCTTTACTAAGCTGGCTATTTTGTTTGATCTAATCGACATTATCAGTCTAAAGTTTTCTTAGTCTCAACAAGTTTATACGCCTCAACAATATCACCGACTTTTATATCATTAAAGTTTGCAATATTCAATCCGCACTCATAACCGGCACCAACTTCCTTTACATCATCCTTAAATCTTTTTAAAGATGCAAGTTGACCTTCATATACAACCACACCATCTCTAATTAATCTAATTTTCTGCGATCTGGTAACTTTACCTTCGAGGACATAACAACCTGCAATAGTACCGACTTTTGGGACCTTGAATATTTCACGAACTTCAACAGTTCCGGTCACTTCTTCAGAAACTATTGGCGACAAAAGTCCTTCCAGCGCAGATTTAATTTCGTTTACAGAATGATAAATCACACTATAGAGCCTTATGTCAACCTTTTCAGATTCAGCTAATTTTCTAGCATTAACATTAGGTCTTACATGAAATCCCACAATAATAGCGCCCGAAGCTGCAGCTAACAAAACGTCGCTCTCGGAAATAGCGCCAACTCCTTTGTGAATAACAACTACTTTAACTTCTTTATTGGAAAGTTTCATCAGTGAATCCGATAAAGCTTCAACGGAGCCGTCAACATCTCCTTTTACAATAATAGGCAATTCCTTAACAATACCTTCGCTTATTTGAGTTGCTATTTCGTCAAGTGTAATCATTCTTACTTGTCTTTGGTCTTGTTCTCTTTGTATCTGCTGACGTTTTAAAGCGATATCGCGCGCTTCTCTTTCAGAGTCAACTACAACAAAAACATCCCCGGCTTGGGGTACACCTTCAAATCCTAAAACCAAAACAGGGACAGAGGGCGTAGCTTTTTTCATTTTTTTATTTCTTTCATCAAACATTGCTCTTACTCTTCCATGCTGATTCCCGGCAACAAACGGATCCCCAATATTTAAGGTTCCTTTTTGGATAAGAATTGTTGACGTAATACCTCTTCCTTTTTCAAGCTGTGTTTCAATTACCGCACCGCGTGCTTTCCTATTGTAATTAGCTTTAAGCTCTAATAACTCGGATTCTAAAAGTATTTTTTCCAAAAGTAAATCAACATTTTTACCCGTCTTGGCAGAAATTTCAACAGACTGATATTTCCCGCCCCAATCTTCAACTAAGATATTTCTTTCCGAAAGCTGCTGTTTTATTTTTTCAACATTGGAGTTTGGTTTATCAATCTTATTGATCGCTATTATGATTGGAACACCGGCAGCCTGTGCGTGGTTTATTGCTTCAACCGTCTGAGGCATAACAGCATCATCGGCGGCAATAATAATAACAACTATGTCCGTTATTTTTGCTCCCCTTGCTCTCATGGCAGTAAATGCTTCGTGACCGGGTGTATCGAGAAAAGTGACATATTGATTATCATCAACCTTAACTCTGTATGCACCGATATGTTGAGTAATACCACCGGATTCTCCGGCAACAACATTAGCTTTTCTTATATAATCCAGTAATGAAGTTTTCCCATGATCAACGTGTCCCATAATAGTTACAACAGGGGAACGAGGCTCAAGCGTTTCTTCGGGATCTTCGGTATCTTGTAACGTCTCTGAAGTAAATTCTTCTTCAAAAACTATTTCATAGCCAAACTCATCTGCAACAAGAGTTATAGTTTCAACGTCCAATCTTTGGTTCATCGTAACCATCAACCCAATAGAAATAAATTTTTGTATAACTTCATTCACAGGAATATCCATCATATTAGCCAGCTCGCCAACTGCAATGAATTCAGTTACATGTATTTTTTTCTTTTCAATTTCTTTCTGCTCATTAATTATTTCTTGAATTTCTTTCTTCTCTTGCCTTTTCTTTCTTCTATAACTAGCTCTATCTCCAAATCCGGAATCTTCCATACTTAACAGAGTTCTTTTAAGCGCCCTATCAACTTCCTTTTTATCAATTTCAAATTTCTTTACACGTTTTTTCTTTTTACTTTTCTTAACTTCTTCATTATCAATGGCTAAGGATTTCTTTTTAGCTTTTAATACTTTTTTCTTCTTACCGCCTTTATTTTCATGACTTACCGGTTCTTTTGTTTTTGCCGGTTCCTTTTGAGGTTTTTTCTTAGCTTTTTCTTTTTTCGCAGGTTTTTTTTCCAGCTCAATCTTGCCGACCACAGTCAGTCCGGTTTTTTTATTTTTCAGTTCCTTTTCGGCGTCGGTTTCAAACACCTTTGGTTCTTCAGCTATTTTCGCTTTAACTTCTTCAACAATTTTTTCCGGTTCTTCCTTCTCCTCTTCCTCTGTCGTCTCTTGAACTTCATCTATTTCTTCTACAGTTTGCTTCTCCTCCTCAGGAGATTCAGGTTCACTAACAACTTCAACAGGAGTTTGTTCTTTCTCCTCGTTATCCTTTTCATAATCCTTATTAAATTCAGATATTTTCCTGTAGTGCTTTTCAGCTTTTTCAATATCTTTTTTAAACTCAGTACGTAAGACCGCTACCACCTCATCTGTTAGTGCAGACATATGGGATTTAACCTTAAACCCTTTTGAAGTTAAAAACTCAAGAATTAAATCTGTAGATAGATTATATTCCGAAGCAAATTTGTAAAGTCTTATTTTTCTAGTTTTTTTAGCTTCTGCCATTTTTATTCCAATAATATTTATTCTTCTTCCTCAAACTGATTTTTTATAATTTCAATAATTTCTTCTGCTTTTTTATCAGTTAATTTTTCAATTTTCTTTAACTCATCTACACCGGCAGAGAGTACTTCGACGGCAGTATCGTAACGGTTATTAATTAAAAGTTCTACAATATCCGCTCCCAAATCTTCTTTTAAGTCAATTAGCTCAATGTCATCCTCATATTCATCATACATCTTCTCTTCTCTAATTACATCAATGTTATAGCCCGTTAATTTCATGGCTAACCTAATATTTACTCCGTTTCTTCCTACAATTAAAGATACTTGATCGCTATCGGCAGTAACACTACATGTTTCTTCATCTTCATCAAGTTCAATTTGTTTTAATTTAGCCGGAGCTAATGCTCGTTGGATATAAATAATAGGATCATCGGAATAATTAATAACATCTATATTCTCGTTATTTAATTCTCTCACAATTGCATGAATTCTTACACCCTTCATTCCTACGCAAGCGCCAACAGCATCAATTCTCGAATCGGAAGATTCAACCGCAACTTTCGCTCTTTCACCGGGTTCTCTAGCAATTCCTTTAATTTCAATTACACCGTCATAAATTTCCGGTATTTCAATTTCAAAAAGACGTTTAAGGAATTCATTGTCTGCTCTGGATACTGTAATTAATGGTCTGTTACCGGATTTTTCTACGCTTTTTACAACCGCTCTTATTGTATCTCCTTTTCTATATCTTTCTCGCGGAATCTGTTCAATTCTTGGCAGTATTAATTCATTCTTATTATGATTAATTAAAACATCATTTCTTCTGACTTGATAAATATCGCCGACAATTATTTCACCTATCATCTCGCTGTATTCTCTGTACACTCTTTCTTTTTCTACTTCTCTAATCCTTTGATTCAAATTTTGACGCGAAAGATTTATTAATCTTCTTCCAAAGGAAGAAAGTTCTAATTTTTCGATAAAATCATCACCCACTTCAAGTTCTTCTTCGTTTCCTCTACGATTAACTTCATCTATGCTTATTTGAGTATCCGGGTCTTCAACTTCCTCAACAATTTCACGTTCAAGGAAAATTTCAATATCTCCTTTATCCATATTTACAACTACTTCGTAGGCTGCATCAGGACCATATTTCTTTTTAACAAGCACACCGAAAATATCTTCTATTATGCCTGCCAATACATCTTTATCCATTCCTTTTTCGCGAACCATCTGAGAAAATGATTCAACAATTGCTGAGTTCATTTGTTAAACCTCCCTATCAAAAACTTATTTTTACTTTTGCCTTAGTAATTTGGTTAAAATTAATTTTTCTTTCTTCATTCTTTGAAGCAAATGTTAAAATATCACCTTTAATATTCTTCAATTTACCTTCAAAATTTTTTGAATCTTCGTTTTCTTTATACTTAAGACTAAACTCTCTATTAAGATGTTTAGGATACTGCCTTAAGAATAGCAAAGGTTTATCAACACCCGGTGAAGAAACATCAAGCCTGTATTTACCGGTAAAGATTTCTTCTTCCTCAATAAGGAAATTCAATTGCCTGCTTATCATCGAACAATCCTTTGTTGTTACCGCTTCATCGCCGTCAATAAATATTTCAATAATTCGGTTATTGGGATTTCCACGGATTAGAAAGTCAACGAGCAGAAAATTTTCTTGCTCAATAATAGTCTTAAATTTTTCTTTAATATTTTTATTTCTCAATTCCATACAAATAAAAAACGCCCTCAATGGGGCGAAATTAGAATGTTAAATTTACGATTTTATTAATAAATAAGCAATGAAATCAATAAATATATTTTATTTTAAATAACCAAATAAATCGTATTCCAAATATCTTCTTGAAAAAAGATTCAATTTCAGAAGCTACTGAAAACGAAAAAATATTTATGTATTTTAAAGTGTTGTATCAATCTACACAACTCTTTTAAATTTATAAAACTTAGAGGATAAAATGAGAAAAAAAATAATAAAACCATTAATAATACTACTGCTTTTCTCTCTGGTTACCACTGCACAGATTTATAACAAAAGTGAACCGCTAGCACATACCTATTCAATAGTTGCACGGGACAATGTAACCGGAGAAATGGGTGTTGCAGTACAATCGCATTGGTTTTCTGTCGGTACATTGGTTTCTTGGGGAGAAGCCGGAGTTGGCGTAGTTGCTACTCAATCATTTATTAACGCTTCGTTCGGCCCTCGCGGACTAGCTTTGTTAAAAGACGGACTTTCACCTCAGCAGGTAGTAGATTTTTTAATTGCATCCGATGAAGGACGGGATGTACGCCAATTAGCGGTTTTGGATACAAAAGGAAGAGCTGCATCGTATACAGGTAAAAACTGTATTCCCGCTGCCGGAAATATTGCGGGGAAAAACTTTTCCGTACAAGCTAATTTAATGGTCAATGATAAAGTATGGCCTGCAATGGCAAAAACATTTATGGAAACGAAAGGTCCTTTAGCCGAAAGAATGGTGGCGACTTTAGAAGCAGCTCAAAAGGAAGGCGGTGACATTCGCGGGAAACAGTCGGCTGCTCTCCTCGTTGTAAGAGGTAAATCTACAGGTAAAGTTTGGGAAGACAGGTTAATTGACTTAAGAGTTGACGATAGTCCAAATCCTGTTGAAGAAATAAAAAGACTTTTAAAAGTACATAGAGCATACGACCATATGAACAACGGTGATTTGGCGGTTGAAAAAGGCAATATGTCTTTGGCTATGAAAGAATACTCGGCAGCAGAAAAGATGTTCCCGGAAAATGAAGAAATGAAATATTGGCATGCAGTAACTTTGGCTAACAACGGCAAGGTTAAAGAAGCAATTCCTTTGTTTACAAAAGTGTTTTCAAAGAACCAAAATTGGAAAATTTTAACGCCTAGAATTAGAAAAGTTGGTCTTTTAAAAGTAACCCAAAGTGAATTAAAAGAGATTTTAAACAATTAAAAAGCAATTATCCTATTTCTACTAAATTTCTATATCTTAAAACTTATGTTGACTCTTTTACAAAATTTATTTAGGTTATAAATAGATGAGGAACTTAAACTTGTAAAAAAGGGTTTATTTTAAGAAACCGAAAAAACATTAAATAGAGTGAATCATCTAGGAAGTCTGCTTTTACTTCCTTTTGTAAACTTTATTCGCTTAAAAGGCGAGGGAGGTTTTACCCCTCACGAAGGTTGTGAGGGGTTTTTTATTGCTTTGGATTAAACACTTTTAAAACAGATAATACATTTCTATGCAAGAAACAATCCATGGTAAAATTGAAAAGATAATTTTTCAAAACAATGAAAATCATTACACTATTGCGACTTTTAATTCGGATGGAAATAGTGTTATTACTGTAGTCGGTAATCTTTATCAAATTTCTTCCGGCGATAAATTAGAGCTTACAGGCAGTTTTTACCACCACCCGATTTATGGCAACCAATTCAAAATTGAATCCTATAAAGCTTATCTGCCGGATACAGTAGAAGAAATTGAGAGTTACTTAGCTTCAACTTTACTAAAAGGTATCGGGCATCAGCTTGCTAAACGTATTGTTGATAGATTTGGTACGGAAACATTTAATATTCTTGACAATAAAATTGAGAAGATAAAAAGCATTCCGGGTATAGGTAAAAAACGATTCGAGTTTATTTCCAAAACTTGGAATCAACTAAAAGATTCCAGGGAAGCTATTCTCTATCTACAAAATCTGGGTTTAAATATAAATTCCGCTTTAAAAATTTATAAGGAACTGGGAAGTAAAACCATTAGTAAAATCGAACAAAACCCTTATGCTTTAATAGATTCAATTGACGGTATCGGCTTTATTATTGCCGACCGGATTGCTTATCATGTAGGCTTTGAAGAAGATTCGATTGAACGAATAAAAGCTGCTATTATCTATCAACTTTTTCAACTGGCAAATAACGGGAATGCTTGTTATCCGCAGAATAAACTAATCAGATCAGTTTCGGAAATGCTTGGGATGGACGTTTCCAAAATTGAAGAGGCTCTTTGTATATTGGAAAAAGAGAAAACTATCAAAATCGAATCGGTCGCAGATGAAGATTTTTCCAGGAATGATTTTGTATATATTTATTCGCTTTTTATAATAGAAAAATCCATTGGCAAAAAACTACTTGCTCTTCATTATGCTAAAAAGGACTCAATCCAAATAAGTGATAAACTGATTTCCGAAACAGTTAAGAAACAGAAGTTCGAACTTTCAAGCGAACAAATAAATGCTCTAAAAGCTGTATTGGAAAATAAAATAGCTGTAATAACAGGCGGACCCGGTACCGGAAAAACTACAATAATTAAAACCATCATTGATATTTTTGAAAGCCAAGAGCTAAAAGTTTCTTTATGTGCTCCTACGGGAAGAGCGGCAAAAAGGATTTCGCAGACAACACACCGAGAGGCTAAAACTATTCATCGACTTCTGGAATATAACCCGATGGAAGGATTGTTTAGCAAGAACAGCGAAAATACGTTAAATACAAATTTGGTAATTGTTGACGAAGCATCAATGATTGATATGAACTTATTTTATAACTTACTTGATGCGCTGCCTGACAATTGCTATTTACTATTAGTCGGTGATGTAAACCAAATTCCTCCTATTGGACCTGGAAATATTTTGAGAGATATTATTGATTCGGGTGAAATAAAAACTATTGTATTTAATAAAATCTACAGGCAAGCTGAAGGAAGTGAAATAATTTTAAATGCACATAAGATAAATAACGGAGAGTTCCCAATTGCATCAAATAAGAAGGAAGATGATTTCTTCTTTCTTAAATATTTTTCGGAGAATAACGCATTAAATGAGATAATTAAATTATGCACAAAAATTTTACCTGGGAAATTATCGTACAATCCTTTTAAAGATGTGCAGGTAATTTCACCAATGTATAAAGGAAAAGTCGGGGTTGACAATTTAAACAACAGTCTTCAGAGAATGTTAAATCCGGACGGAGAAGAAATTAAAATTCTCTCGAACAAATTTAGAGTTGGCGATAAGGTAATGCAGATAAGAAATAATTATGAGAAGGATATATTCAACGGCGACATTGGAGAAATTGTTAATTACGATAAAGGAGAACAAATAGTTTATATAAACTTTGATGGTAAATTATTAAAGTATGAATTTTCTGATATGGAGGAAATTACACTTGCCTATGCAATATCTGTTCACAAATCTCAAGGAAGTGAATATAGCGTTGTGATTGTTCCTATTTTCAGATCTCACTCAATTATGCTTCAAAGAAATTTACTTTATACGGCAGTTACCCGCGGTAAAGAAAAGGTTTATTTATTGGGAGATGAACAAGCAATTCATAGAGCACTACGGAATACAAAGTCGGAAGAAAGAAATACTTTATTAAAAGAAAGACTGCAAGGAATAATAAAAGACTAATATTACTCAGCAAAGTGTTTTAGGATTTTATTTATTTTTTTAATATTTATGACAGCCAATAAAAAAATTGTAAGGATTAAAATGTATAGCGCTTTTGAAACAAAAATTTTTATTCGTCCGGATGATATTGACATGAATAATCATGTCCATTACTCAAAGTACCTCGATTATATTTTAACAGCCCGATATGAACAAATGAAAAATAATTATAAAGTAAGCATGGAAGAATTTGTTGACAGAGGTTTCGCTTGGGTAGCAAGTAAGGTTGAGATTAATTATAAGAGGGCTTTACTTCTGCCGGATAAAATATTTGTCCGCGCTCAAATCGGCTCGATAAAAAGAGCGCAAGTTTTTTTGAACTTTTGGATTATAAAAGAAGATAAAAACAAAGTTGCTGCTGAAGGGAAAATGATTTTCACAATGATTTCAACAAAATCCGGCAGACCAGTTAAAATACCGGACGATATAATTGAGAAATATTCTGTTTAGTTAACGTCTTTTAACTAAAGTAGAGGGAAAAGCGACAGGCAGATGACGCTGAATAGTTATATTTTTTAAAGTTTAAACTTTAAATATTTTAATATATTTAGAAAAACTATATCACAAAGTCACGCAAAGAAACACAAAGTTGCACAAAGGAAAACATTTACTGCTTTATCTAAATTTTATGTTTCCATCATTTAATTGTATGATTAAAATTCTAAATCTCTATAGTCAATTGATTTTAATAAAAAGGGCTCATTACGAGCCCCTTTTTTGTTTTCTCCCTTCCATTATTTCGTTAATAGCA
>BDSW01000318.1 GCA_002898175.1 bacterium BMS3Abin04 | reverse complement strand
CAATATTGGGTTTATTAACTTCCCCGCCTCTTGAACTAAAATGCAAAATTATATTATCATCTAATCCGGCATCAAACAAATCCCGTCCAACTTCTTTAGTTAGAACCGCACCCGTTGATAAGATAGCATCGCACGCTGCAGGAAGACCGGTAGTAGAAATTCCCGGACCTTCATTACCATTGGAATTACTGATATACAGGTAAGGGTTCTCTTTTACCAAATTAGATAAGAATTTTTCCATATCCGCTCTGCCTTCAATCTCTGAGCCGATACCAAAACTCATGTTAATTATACATGGCTCTTTTCTTGCCTTGGAAACGGAATCGGCATACAGATAAGCTTTCTTCATACTTTCGGTAACTGTAGAACCTCCGGCATAATTATTATTTCCTAATTTTAATCCCATTAATTTTGCTCCGGGAGCAACACCGTTAAAGTTTGGACTTCCGTCAATATGATAGCCTGTAGCTATTCCGGCACAATGCGTTCCGTGCGAACCGTCATCAAAGAAAAAACTTACCAGGTTCTTACTTGGAAATATATTTACAGCAATAGTAAAATTGGGTAAACCGTTTTTATTAGGAAACTTAAACGTATCGTAATGTAATTTATAATCCTTCAAAGGTTTTTCATCCGAAAGATCACCGTTATTGTTTTCATCAATATAAAGCACCCAAACGGTATTCGTATCTTGTTTTGTTTTAAAAACAACAAAGTAAAATTTATCATCGGTTTTTCCGTTCCCGTTAACATCAGTAGCTCCGGAACCTGAATTTTTCCAGAGCGTTTCAGGAAGAAGTCCGATATAATATTGATCATCAACAGCTTTTAACCCTAACTTACCTGCACCGGCTACTTTGTAATTATGATCTTCATTAACAAAATACAATGTATCGTTTTCTTCATCTTCATCAGCTTTGTAGTAATGAATATCACCTTGTCCGGTAAAATCTTGTACATCAATAACTTTAACTTCACCGGTTGAGGTTTTTTTCAAGCCGTCAATCCCCATATCAATACCCGTATCTAAAATAAGTACGATAGTTCCCCTTCCGTCATATTCAGGATACTTCTGCAGAAATTTTTCAACCCCCGTAGAATTGAGAGACAAAAATGTCTGTACAGTATCTTGTGCGTTAATCATTAATAACGGAATAAAAAATAACAGAATTAATCTTAAGTACTTCATGATTTCAAATTCCCCTTTTTGTTTAAATTAATATTATTTAATACTTTCTATATGTTGTTTTGATTGTTTATTTAATTTATTATAATCTAACTCCGAGCCTAAAACACTATGGGGAATTAAGTAGACAACTAATAATAATAAAGAAGCATAGACTGCCCAAAGTTTCGGCTTTTTTGACCTTCCATACATAAAAAGTGCTATAAGCCAACCCAGCATAGCAATTAATGTTTTATTATCGGTTAGATCCCAGCCTAACGGAACTCCTGTCCAAAATGCTCCGAAGGCATAATATTGAACTATGGGTCCCAAAATCAGTCCACCTAAAAATAGGATGGTGATTGTCCAATAAGTGAGTTTTTTATAATTGGATTCTTTGTTGAAAATTTAAAGTCCGGTTCTTACTGAAAGCAACATAGCAGTAAACATAAATAAAATATGTGGTATCAATATGGATAATGAAATATGTCCCTTGAATCTTGTAACAACAGATCTGTTTTCCGGCAAATGGATAACGTTTTGCTTATTATAAAGTTTAATGTAATATTCTAACTTCCCAGCCGGCGGTTGGTGCGGCAAACCGGCTTTAAGTTCACTGTTGGAATATTGCATTTTCACTTCGGTATAAGCATCGTTAGTTTTATATCTTTTGTAGTAAAGACTGCCTTTTATTTCCTGATCCGGGATTTTAATTTTTACTATTTGGTCACCGTTTCCACCATGACTTCTATCCAATTTATAATCAATTACTTTCCCGGAAAATTTTATTTTACCTTTTAAAGGGTAAGTTGGTCCGGTTACTTTTTGATAATATGCTGTTAGTATTGTAATAAGAAAAGCAACGATCCACAATAGAGGTTTTATTTTCATAAACCGATAAAATTTACTTTTGTACAAATTCCTTTAGAAATGAAAGAAAATATACCCAAACTATTTCATAAAGAAAATTTATTTTATAAGAGAAAATTTGCCCATGAAAAGTGGTAGGTAAAAAATTATGTTTAAGTATATGTATTTCTAAAATTAAATGTTGGCTGAGAAGATATGCAACCTTGCTTTAATACAGAAGCGTTGGAATAGACTTGGTAATCTCACTAATTTATCCTTTCAAAAGCATAAAGAAAGTTAATTCATAGGAAAAGTTAAAGTAATAGTTGTTCCTTTCTCCGGTTCACTGGTAATATTGAATATACCTCCCAACAAAGTTGTAAGTCGATAAGCAATAGTTAAACCAAGCCCTGCTCCCTCATACTTACGCTTATAACTTTCTTCTTCACTTTGAGCAAAAGGGTGCATGATTTTTTTTAAGTCCTTTTGTGCAATACCAATTCCATTATCAATAATTTGAATTATTGCATTATTATCTTTAATAAGAGTTTTTATAACGACTTTTCCATTATACTCATTATACTTTATTGCATTGTCTAAAAGTACATCAATTATTTTTCGAAATTTTTCTTCATCTGTTTTTACAATTAATTTTTCACTGGATAAAAGCAGCAAAGTTTTAACGAATAGACTTTTCTTTTTGCTTTTATATTCATTATAGATTTCCGCAATAAGGATATTCAGATTAGAACGAACTAAATCCAATTTTTCACTACCGGATTCCAATAAGGAAACCTCAACAATATTATCTACAAGAGATAAAAGTCTACCGACACCTTCTTTTAACGATTTAACCATTTCCAATGATGAAGAATAGTTCCCGCTAACTAAATCATCTTCTAGTAATTCCGAGTAACCAACAATTGCATTGAGCGGTGTTCTTATTTCGTGAGACATATTAGCCAAGAAAATCGATTTAAGTTTATTTAACTGATTTTCTTTTATATAAGCTTCCCTTAATTTATCTTGTACCAACAAGTGATCGGTAATGTCATTAAGTATTACTATAAATATTCTTTCTTTACTATGTTCATCATCAATATAAGTAAGCTTTATAATGTAATTTTTGTTCAGCTCACGGTGGTAATAGTTAATATGTCCGGAGCTTTTCCCCGAACCCTCAACTTTTATAATTAGTTTAATTATTAAATTATATAAGTTTAGCGGAAGAAACGGTTTTAGTTTTCGATCGCTTATTTCTTCCCTTTTAACCCTAAAAGCAGATTGAAAAATTTCATTAACATTTTCAAAAAATAGTTCCCCATCTGTTCTTCTTGCTATTAGCAGTGGATCGGAAATATTATTAATAATTGATTTTTGTTTTTCCTCAGAGTGTTTTATATACCTATTCCTTAGCACGTAATGAGTAATATCAGAAGCAACCACGATATAACTATTCGGAAGTCCATCCATTTGCCAAACAGGATTTAGTTTTATTTCTTTAAACCACAGTTCATTTTTTCTATTTAAGTCGGTAATTATTTTTACCCATTCTTTCCCATTCTTCAAAGCATCCTTAAGTTCTTCCACCTCATCTTTATTAAGAAATTCCACTAAGACATAAGGCAAATAATTATTAAATATTTGATCAATTCTTTTATGGAAAACTTTTTCAAAGGAGGGAGAGACATAATTAACATAACCTTTATCGTCGGTAACTAATACTGTTATTCCACTGTAGTCAATAGCCCGGCTTAGATTGAATATTCTTTCTTCTACTTTACTGCTGTTATCTAAAGTATTCAGACTTAATAAAAAATAAGTTTTCCTTTTAATAACAAGCTTTATGATGTCTACATTTGTTTTAAATAAAAAGTTTTCTTGATTGTCCTTTACCAAGATATCCGAATGGAAATCTAAATATTTGGATTCACTAAAATTTTCCAGAATTGTTGAAAACTTCGGTTCCGTCCAAACTTTAGAAAGATACTCTCCAACTGTTACATTAAACAGCGTGTTAAACTTCATACTGGAGAACAGGATACTTCCTTCTTTATTGAGTAAAGCAAACGGTTTAGAGTCAGGTAATCCTTTTAATTCCGTCCCATTTCTAAATATTTTATTAAGTTTTATAGAATTTAAGTTTTTTTCGACCAACATAAGGAGTTATTCGTGAATTACTGTAATTTTTTCAATCCTCAGAGGATTCTCTATATCATAATTGAATAAATAATTTTTAACTAAATTAAATTTTCCAAGTTTATCTAAAAAGGTATAAATACCATAAAGCACATACTGAAGTTCTTCTACTAACTGTTCTTGTATCTCTTCAATAAGGTTGTGTAATAAAACATAATCTTCTTTATCTATATCCGTTTTAAGTTTCAAGTTAAAAACTCTGTCAAATAAATCTACAATTGCCGGTATTTCAAATTTAAGATTGTCACCAACAGTTTTTATTTTATCTTTGTATATCATCAAGTCTATAAGAATTTTTTCTTCCCCTGCATATTTTAAATTTGATTTTAAAATATGAAACAACTGCATTTCTTCAGTATAGAGTTTATCTAAATCAATCTCCGTATAAAATTCCACATCATCAATTAAAAAGTTTAGCAAAATTTTTTCATTAGACAGATATTGAATATCTTTTAATTCCCAGTTTAGATTTGCTAGGAATTGTGCTGCCGGAGAAAGTACAATCGAATCCTTAATAAAATGCTTTTCCACTAAACGAGTGTAGTAAGCATTCTCTTTCTTCCTTTTTCTGTCTTTCTCCAGAT
>BDSW01000317.1 GCA_002898175.1 bacterium BMS3Abin04 | reverse complement strand
TATCCCAAGTTATCGAATTATCTAAAAGAAAAAACTAAAGAAGGTATTTTTACTACAAAAAAGAATAACAATCTATATTTAATCATCAAAAAAAATATTTTCAATCATTTGTTATCTACATTACTAGTAAACAATTCCAATCAAATTGATGAATTCTTTCAAAAAGAAGTTTATAATATTTACACGACTAACAAAAATACTTATGAGCTACAATATCTTAAAAATAAAATTGACGGAGAAAAGAAATTATATAAATATTTTATTTTAAACACTAGCGAACGAGCTGGAATAAGTAGGTCAAGTTCTACAATTCTTGTTTCAGATATAAAAAATATCCCTTTTACAAAAAAAAATATAATAAATAACCTATCTGAAATTCAAAGGATTATTCTGGAAGATTCGATAAATTATTTGGATGATTTTTTTAGGTTAGGAGAAAATTCTATAATTCATAAAATACCTTCAAGCGAAGAATTGGACCAATTTGCCAAATATTATCTTATGGTACTAAACTCAGTTTATAAAACTTACAAAGCTGCCGAACCTATTCAGACTTCCAGTAATATTATCTTTCCTTTCTATTGGGGAAATAAATCAAAGATACCCAAGAAAGTAAACAATGAATTTGAAAGACATTTAAATCATTTACTCCAAAAAAACTATCCCGAGGCAAATCTACGTTTTATTAGAGTAATGAGAATATATGATGAAAATGTAATTTATCTTATAAAACCAAAACAATTACGTTATTGGCTGCGCTCTGTTGCTATTAGGGACGCAGATGAAACTTTTGCTTTTTTGGTTAATCAAGAATACAATGTATGAGTATATTAGATTCAATAAATAGGTTCAAAGATATTGGAAAAGCTTCTCTTCCAAAACCGAATCAACCTATTGAAGCTGTACTTGAATTTGTTGAACAAAACTTGCCTGAATTTATAAATGAAAATACAGGGAAAAGTATTGATGAGGATAGTTATACACAAAGTTTGTGTATAATCCTCAACCAATATGCTAAAGACGAATTATTTTGGTTTCATTTTCAAAATAAAGAAGAAACAAAAGGGACAAGTCCTTCCATAGATATTGCAATATTTACAAGAGAAAATATTTCTATTAAAAATAAAACATTCTCAAGTAAACAACGTTTCTTTGCTTTTGAAGCAAAAATATTAGGAGTAAAAAATAAAAATCGTGAAAAAGAATATGTTATTGGTAAAGAGAAAAAGAACGGTGGAATTGAACGCTTCAAAAGAAACATACACGGGAAAGAACTTTATCAAGCCGGTATATTTGGTTATGTATTGAAAAATGATTTTGGCTATTGGGAAAGTTCTATTAATAAATGGATCGATGAGCTTAGTATAGATAAAACCAGAACATTGCAGTGGAATAAAAAAGAAAAGCTAAAAAACATTCCTTTATCACTCAACAAGTGTAAAAAATTCATTTCCATACATTCAAGATTCAACAACAAACCAATTAAACTTTATCATTACTGGATTAATCTGAAGTGATAAATTTTAATTCACATCTCTCAAAATAATTCCGGTAAGAACCCAGAAAAGTAAAACTAAATCTTTTCTCCAACCAAGCTAGCTTTTGTAACCCTTTTATCAAAATTATTTATTCTTTCATACTCTTTATAGTAGATAATATTCAGCTCGTTAAAAGAATTTCTCAATTCATTAGGTCTTAAAAAATAATCCGGGTTTTGAATTGCGCGTGCTTCTTCTTCCGTTATACATAAAGTCTCGTAAATTAAAACTCCGCCGGTTTTAAGCGCCTTTTTAATTTGAGAGAAAAGTTTTC
The DNA here is from genome assembly GCA_002898175.1 of bacterium BMS3Abin04. Classification (GTDB taxonomy): domain Bacteria; phylum Bacteroidota; class Ignavibacteria; order Ignavibacteriales; family Melioribacteraceae; genus BMS3ABIN04. The sequence continues at coordinate 5,693 of BDSW01000317.1, read as the reverse complement.
TATTTAAATAATTAAGACAAATTATCAAATCGTAATTATTTTGCGGCAAAGTATAGTTATCTAACTCCACTTGATAAGCGTTTACATTTCCAATTTTTCTAAGCTTTTCAATTCCAACATCGCTTAATTCCAATGCGTCAACTTCAAATCCTTGCTGAGCTAAAAATTTAGAGTTCCTTCCCATCCCTGCTGCAATATCCAAAGCTTTCTTCCCTTTCGCAATACTAGAGTATTCCACTACAACCTTAGAAGGTTGATCAGGGAAATTCATTTCACGGAATCTTTTATTCCATTTTATTTTATCTTCAATCATTTTGTCAAACTACAAATAAACTTTTGAACTGTATTTATTCTTTTACTGCATTAAAAGTCCCGCGGGCAGTTACACCGATGAATGTAGACCATTCCCATTTACCGGCAATTACTCCGTCATTAAATATTCCAAATAAATTAATATTATTATCAATCATATCGGGATTTAAATTAATCCGGACAGTATCTCCGTTTACTATCCCGGTATATTTCCCATCGCCAAACATAAAACCGTCATCGGAATTGCTCCCGATTTGTATGAAACTCCATTCCCCTTCTATTTTTGAATTACTAATTAAATTAACCGTTAAAGAGCCCTGACTAATCTTCAGTCCTAAAGAATCAAAAGCGGTTACATTATAAGTCCCGGGTAAAGTATCCGGAACAAGCGAATCGCTACAACTAAAAAGAGAAAACAAAACAATAGGTAGAATAAATATTTGAGCTAAATATTTCATAATGAATCCTCGCTAAAATTTATAAGTCCAATACTTCAAATTATCTTGATCTAAAATAAAGGTATATTCTTGAAAAACAAATCTATTAAATATTACCTTTCAGAATATTATAAATATAATATTTATTATTTTACACTTCTCAATCGTTTTGTTATATTTTTGCACTATATAATTTATTTAAGGGGGATAGCATGAAAAATTTTATTAAGAAGGAAGACCTGGAACTTTGGGCAGATTATTTATTGAATTATTCATTAGGTGGAATTCAAAAAGAAGATACAGTAATGGTAAAAGGAGAAAGCATCTGCTGGCCTCTTATTTCGGTACTTCAAGATAAAATTTTTGCTGCCGGTGCAATTGCCGATATCAATATTGTACCGCCCGATAATGACCGCGGTAAAGTCTGGGGTGCTTCTATGGCTAAGTTCGGATCAGTTGAACAGATTAATAAAGCTCCCAAGTGGCAGTTGGAACGTTATAAATCTATGACCAAATATATCGAGATTCTCGGTTCATCCGACCCTTCTTTATTCAGTGCAACTAATGAGAATTTAGCTCAAGAAATAATGAAGGTTGATGAGCCTGTTAAAAACATCCGGCTCTCAAAACCTTGGGTTCTAACTCTATTCCCGACTCAAGGATTTGCAGACCTCGAAGGAATGAATTTGGAAGATTATACAAGAGTTATTGTTAACGCTTCTACGGTTAACCCAAAGTATTTAGAAGATGTTGAAGAAAACATTTATAAGCTAATGGATAAAAGTGAAAGTATTAGAATTGAAACACTGCATCCTAAAACCGGAAATAATTTAACTCTCGAAATGAAGATAAACGATAGAAATATTATTAAATGTACAGGCAAAAGAAACTTCCCGGACGGTGAAGTGTTTACAAGTCCAAACGCAAATACAGTACAAGGTGAAATATTTGTAGACCTGCCGGTTTTTCAAGGCGGCGGAGATATTCAAGGAATATATCTAAAATTTAAAGACGGGATTATTATCGATTATTCTGCAGAAGTAGGATCCGATATTTTGCAAAAAATAATTGAAACGGATAAAGGCTCTCATAGATTGGGTGAAGTTGCATTGGGTATGAACAACGGAATTGAAAAGGTTCTTAAGCATCCGTTATTTGTAGAAAAAGTTGGGGGGACATTACATATTGCAATCGGCGCCAGCTATCCGGAATGCTATATAGATAATCTATCATCAAAAGATGCTTTTTCACAAACAGAAAATTTCCTTCAAAAAGGTATTATGAACAGCTCCGCACAACATGTTGATATTGTAACCGATTTCCGTCCCGGCGGCAGTGGTAGAGCAGTATATTTAGACGACACAAAGTTGGAGATCAATAATAATATCTGGGTCGTACCTAAGATTAATTAAAATCCAATGGATATTTATTAGAAACTTTAAGGAAATTATGGTAAAATATTTTGCTGTTATTTTATTACTCCTGTTTTCTATTTCTTGTAAGGAAAAATCCGTTACAGAACCGGGTACGGAAAAGTCTCGTAGTTATTATCTTGGGTTTTCCCCTTTCCCATATGATATAACTGCAGAAGCGGTTGAATATAGTTACAAGAAAATAAGCTCTGACGCCGATATTATTGCTCACCATTTTGATGATGGGATCCCTTGGAAAGAAGCTTTGGAAGATAAAGATTTTCATCAAAATATTATGGCGGATTGGCAATATAGGAAAACACATACACCCGTAGGACATAAAGTTTACTTGGCAATTACACCTATTAATATTACAAGAAACGGTCTAGCGCCGTACAAAGGAGAAAAAGAGAATATGCCGCTTCCAACTCCATGGAATACTTATTCATTTAATAACCATGATGTAAAAACCGCATATTTAAATTATGCTAAAAGAATTATAAATTATTTTAATCCCGATTATGTAACAATAGGAGTTGAAGTAAACTTACTAGCCGATTCCGATTCTTCTATGGTAAAGTGGAAAGAGTATTTGGAACTTCACAAATTCGTTTATACACAACTTAAAAAGCTATATTCTACATTACCTATTATGGTTTCTTTTACCGGTATGGATTTAATAGACGGATATACTGATGTTAATCATTCATCACAAACAAAAGTGTTAAACGAAATAATTAATTATACAGATTATTTCGGACTCTCAATGCATACATTCCTGAGTAAGTTCTTAGCTGACACAATAGATTCAGCTATATTCAAAAATATCTTTAGTCTATCGAATAAACCAATTGCAATTTGCGAAACAAGCTATCCGGCAGAAAAATTTTCGATTCTCAATAATTCCGTTGTATTTAAGGGAAGTGAAGAAAAGCAGAAAAAGTATTTTGAATTGTTATTCTCCGCTTCCGAAACATATCATGTTGAATTTATCATTAACTTTGTAATAAGAGATTATGATGCATTATGGGAAGCAATCGGGTCACCGGATAATATTGAAAAAGTATGGCGAGATACCGGGTTTTACAATGAAAAAGGTACTTCTAGAAAAGTAAGAGATTTCTGGCTGCAAAATTTACAACTTAAAGTACAATAAAAATATTTCGAAATTATTAACTAAAATTACTATGAACATATCAATTGAATCGGAAATTGGAAGACTCGAAGGAGTCATTATTCACACTCCAGGCAAAGAAGTAGAAAATATGACTCCGCAAAACGCTGAACGTGCTTTATATAGTGATATTTTAAACTTGTCGGTTGCACAACATCAATATTCACAGTTCCTCGGAGTTCTAAATAAATTAACGAACACTTTTGAGTTAAAAGACCTTCTTGTAGACGTTTTAAAAAACGAAAAGGCAAAAATACATTTATTAAACAATATGTGTTTTAGAGAAGGAAACCAATACCTGAAACAAGAATTAGTCAAGTTAACTCCAAATGAGTTAGGCACTTTATTAATTGAAGGAGTACCGGTTAAGAAAAATAATTTAACTTCCTTTTTAAGTAACGAGAGATATACCTTACAACCGCTGCATAATTTGTTTTTCACACGCGATAGTTCGATAAGCATTCACAATACCGCAGTCATTGGGAAATTTGCAAACAGGGTTCGCGAAAGAGAATCAAAAATTATGGAAGCTGTTTTTAGATTTCATCCGCAGTTTAAGAATAATATTTTAGATCCTCATAAAAGCGAAAGTATAAATCATGATAAAATTACAGTTGAAGGCGGAGATATAATTGTTGCCCGTGATGATATCATCTTAATTGGTATAGGTATGCGTACTACTTCTTACGGAGTTGATTTTATAATCGATCATCTTAAACAGAGTAAGATTAAAAAGCATATAATCATACAGGAATTACCAAAAAATATTGAATCATTTATCCACCTTGATATGGTATTTACTTTTTTGGACGTTGATAAATGCATGGTCTATAAACCTGTAGTAATTGATCAATATAATCTAAGAACCGTACATATTGAAATAGATAATGGAGAAGTAGTTAGGATTGAAGAGGAGCGCAATATTCTTGAAGCGCTAAACAAACTGGGCTTGGAATTAAGCCCTATTTTCTGCGGCGGCAACACGGATGAATGGGTACAAGAACGAGAGCAGTGGCATAGCGGAGCTAACTTTTTTGCATTTTCACCCGGTAAAATTATGGGTTACGGAAGAAACAGTTATACTATTGAGGAACTAAATAAAAACGGGTTTGAAATTATTGAAGCTAACGATGTACTTAACGCTAAAACTCATCCTGATAACTTCTCAAAATGTGTTATCATGATTGAAGGAGATGAGCTGGCGCGCGGCGGAGGCGGCTGCAGATGTATGACAATGCCAATTAAAAGAAAATCAATTGATATCTAAATACTTAAATTATGAATGAATATATTTTAATAGGTTTAGCAACATTAGTTGTTGTGGGAATATTTGCTCAATGGTTATCTTGGAAATTCAAGATTCCTTCAATTTTATTACTCCTTGTTTTAGGAATAATTGCCGGGCCTGTAACAAACATACTAAACCCCGATGAATTATTCGGAGGACTGCTTTTTCCCTTTGTTTCAATTTCAGTTTCAATCATTTTATTTGAAGGTGGTTTAAGTCTTCATTTTAACGAGCTGAAAGAAACTTCAAGTATAATAAGAAACTTAATTGTTGTAGGAAATCTTATTACATGGATTCTGACTACATTAGCGGCTTACTATATTTTACATTTTCAATTCGAACTTTCATTATTGCTCGCAGCCATATTAATAGTTACAGGTCCAACGGTTATTATTCCGCTTCTACATCAGATCAAACCGAAAGGGAAGGTAAACTCGATATTAAAATGGGAAGGAATTATTAATGATCCTGTTGGCGCTATTCTTGCTGTAATAGTGCTGGAAGTAATACTAACGGCAGGATTTAAAAGCGCTTTTACTGTAATTGCCATAACGGTTATTAAATCGCTGTTAGTCGGCGGCATTCTTGGAATTGGAACCGGTTTTCTACTTATATATTTACTTATGCGTCACTTCATTCCCGACTATTTAGAAAATCCCATTACGCTGGCATTAGTAATTGGTATATATGCTTTATCTAATTCATTTCAGGCTGAAAGCGGATTAATTACCGTAACTATTATGGGAATTTATCTTGCAAATCAGAAAAAAGTGGTTGTAAAACATATTATCGAATTCAAAGAAAATCTTAGGGTACTACTAATTTCATTACTATTTATTGTACTTGCAGCCAGGCTAAGAATATCGGATTTATATTTATTAAATTATTCAAGTTTTATTTTTGTAGCTGCTTTAATTTTAATAATTAGACCTGCAGCAATTTTCCTTTCTACTATAAACACACAATTAAAACTTAAAGAAAAATTATTTCTGTCCAGCATGGCACCAAGAGGAATTGTCGCGGCAGCTGTTACTTCTCTATTTGCAATAGAACTAACTAATCATGGAGTA
>BDSW01000316.1 GCA_002898175.1 bacterium BMS3Abin04 | reverse complement strand
TTGGCTGTAGGAGTTTTTGTTATCATCTCTTATACCTTCCTGGGCGGTTTTATGGCAGTGAGATGGACTGACGTTGTACATGGCTCAATAATGTTTTTTGCTATTATTATAGTTCCGGTTTTAGGGATATTTGCTCTTGGCGGACCTGAAGCAGCTTTCCAAACCATAAAGATTAAAAATCCTGAATATATTAATTTCCTTACCAACTCAAAGGGGAATCAGCTTTCGTTTACCGTTATAATTTCTCTGCTTGCTTGGGGACTTGGTTATTTTGGACAGCCGCATATTTTAGCTAGATTTATGGCAATAAAGCATTCTTCGCAAATTAAAGATGCACGGAAAATTGCAATGACTTGGGTTATAATTTCTTTAATTAGCGCTGTTATTTTAGGTATGATCGGGTTTGCTTATTTAGAATCTCCTTTATCAAAAGCTGCATCCGAGACGGTATTTATGGTAATGGTTCATAGATTAGTAAGCCCCATTTTTGCAGGTGCGCTGTTGTCGGCTATACTTGCTGCGGTAATGAGTACTGCAGATTCCCAGTTACTGGTTGCATCTTCGGCATTTACGGAAGATTTGTACAGGGCATTTATTAGAAAAAATGCTTCACAAAAAGAACTTGTTGCAGTCGGGAGGGCAGCTGTTTTAGTAATTGCGGTTCTTGCCTTTTTAATTGCTCTCAATCCGGGTTCAAGTGTCTTGGAATTAGTTGCTTATGCATGGGCAGGATTTGGCTCAGCTTTTGGTCCGGTTATACTATTTTCTCTTTATTGGGAAAAAATGACCGAAAAAGGCGCTGTTTCGGGTATTATTGCCGGCGGTCTAACAGTTTTAATTTGGAAGCAGCTTTCCGGGGGGTTATTCGATTTATATGAGATGATTCCCGGTTTTATTTTTGCATGTTTAGCTGTCTGGATAGTTAGTAAATTGGATAAACTACCTGAAACGGCAATTTTAAACGAATTTAACAGCTTAAAAGAAATAGATATTTAATCTTTGATTCGGATTAGAAGTTTAAGCTTTAATTTCTAATGAATTTTGATAAAACCTATTTTTACAACAAAAACAACGAAATTATAAGTAAAAATAAATAGAAAGAAATTAAACCGAAAATTAAGGTTTTTCGTTTCTTTGTTTTTTTCTGTATTAACTGATCCTCTAATATTAGATTTTTACTTACAAAATCTTTACTAACTACATCCCAGCGTTTTGGGTTTAGAGAATTATCCATAAATTTTGATCCCCGGATTATACAACTGAAAAATTTAAGAAATTAGTTTTTTGTTAGTTTTTCCAACAATTTTTCATTGTTTTTAGGAAATAAACGGTACAAAATATTTACTAAAGCAAACAATAAAAAGAGAATAACAATACTTAAATAATCAATTTCTACCATATTACTTTCTCCTTAAAATTTCTTGACTTAATATATCTATTTTTTTAAAACATTGCAAGTAAATAAGTTAAAAAATTTAGATAAAGTATTATGATAGAGAATTACTCTAACTTATTAAAATTTGGTAGTGGGAAATTTTTACCCTTTTATTTTTGAAAATAAGTTAGATGTATAATTTTTGTTTTAATTTAACTCTAACTTGAGAATTTATCGAAAACTCTTGGTTTTCAATCAGGATATGGAAAGTTGAATATTAACAATAAAATAGTATGGTGATATTGAGTTGGGGTTAATTATAAAACGGGCTAAAAGGAGAAGAGAAAACTCTTCTCCTAAATAAAAATCAATACTGCTTTATGCTGAAAATAGCGGATTCCGTATTTGGATAAATATCGAAGATCTCATTTAAACTTGTATGAGATATAGATACAGGCATGTTTTGAGTGTCGGCTACCAGCTTTAATTTTCCGTTTATAGTTTTTAGTTTTTTCAAAATAATTATCATCGATCCAATAAAAGCCGAATCGATCATTTTACATTTAGTGATATTTAATATGATTTTTTTGTTGCTGTTTTCTATTACTTCCGTTACAAAATCTTTGAATCGTTTAGATTCATATACAGTTGCACGATCTAAGTTTACAACGACCTCTGCAATGCCGTCACCGGACTTAGTTTTTACGGTGAACCATTCCATTGCGGTTGATTGAAAATTTTGACCTCCAAGCAGTATTTTAGGAGCGGTTCTTCCACGCGTTAAGTAGTCTCTCATTTAATTCACCTCAATAATATTTATTCCTAACAACAATTAAATTAAAACGAGACACATAATCAGTGCCCTGCATCATGCGTGTGATACAGCGCAAGTTATTGAGTTATATGGTTTTAGCAATAGAATGAGCTTGGACTATAAGCATCATTTAAAATGCTGTTTAATTATAGAAACGGCATTACAATAAAGTAAAAGTAGAAGATAATAAGTAAAGTGTACTTAAAAAAAAGAGTAAAGTCGATTTTTGTAACCGCCTAATCAATAAATTGAAGAGGAAATATTTTTGAATAATTCATCATTTTAATTGAAATAGTAAATTAAATTCACTACACTTATTATACAAATCATTTGTAAAGGAGAAGTTTAAAAAAAGGAGGTAGTAATGCGTACGATAACCATCGTAAATCAAAAAGGTGGCTGCGGGAAAACCACTACTGCAATTAACCTCTCTGCTTACCTCGCCTCTATTGATAGAAAGGTTTTGCTGATCGACCTTGACCCGCAAGCACATACTTCAATCGGGTTCAATATTAATGTAAAAGAATTGGAAGTCAGCACTTATGATATCTTTTCCGATGCAGTTGGAAAAAGTATTGATAGTGTGACAATTCAAATTGAGGATAACCTTGATCTTGCACCTTCTCAATTAATTTTAAGTGCTGTTGAGCAAGAATTATCCGGGAAAATAGGACGTGAAAATGTTCTGCTTAAAAGCATCCAAAGAATGAGGGCAAATTACGACTACATTATTATTGATTGTCCTCCGAATCTTGGATTGCTTACTATTAATGCTCTAAGGGTAAGTAACGAAGCAATTATTCCAATTGATATGAGTGTTTTTGCTTTGCGCGGAGTTTCCCAGTTGATGGAAATTATTAGTATTCTAAAAATTGAAACAAAACATGATATTAAAACAAAAGCTTTGTTAACTAATTTTAATACCAGGACTAAATTTGCTGAAGAAATTTTGAAAAATGTTGAAGAAAATTTTAATGAAAACATGTATAAGACCATTATACACCGGACTGTTAAATTGAAAGAAGCCGCAAGTAAGGGAATTCCGATTAATAAATATTGTAAGAATTGTCGCGGTGCGATTGATTATAGGGCGCTGGCAGATGAAGTTATTTTAGAGGAAAAAAGTCTGCGTGAAGTATTGCCGTACGAACTCGGTCCAAAAAGAATCAATAATGAAGTAATTTTTCAGTATTTCGATCCTAATGCAGCTCAAGTTCAATTAGCAGGTGATTTTACGGATTGGGAATCTTCCAAAAATATCACATTAAATAAAAATTCGAATAATGTTTGGGAAACTTCTCTTAGAATTAATCCCGGTAACTATAGATATAAATTTATTGTTGATGGGAAATGGGTAACTGATCCTTTTAACCCGGAAGTAAGTATTGAGGAGAAGGGAATTAAAAATTCAAAGATCAGTATTGATTAGTTAGAATTATATCAATTAGTGCATTATAACTTAACATTAGTTCCAACAATAACAGTTGTAAGTTTATGGAACATGATAAAAAAGCAAGTAGAAGATTTAAGGACTTCTCTCACCTATTTATTTCTTCGAAAAATGAAAAACCAAAACCGGCTGCTGTTCAACAATCTGTTCCCCCGGTTAAACAAAGTGAATCTTCTATTACCAAGCCAATTTTTTGTATTACGAGCTTTAACGATATTAATAATCGAGTATCCTTAATTGCCAAAATAGCTGCTGATTTAACAAATGCCGGGAAAAAAGTATTATTAATAGATGCGGATTTCAGTTTACCCAGGCTTAGTCTAAAAATTAAGTCCGGTAGTTCATTTTCGGTAATGAACTTTTTATCAGCGGATAGTGATTTCAATTTTTATAGTTCACCAAATTCCGGCATAAAAATTATTACAATTGATGCGGATATTTCGGATCTGAGTTTGATTGAAATGAAGAAAAGGATTTTCTTAAAGAAATTTTTTAGATACTCTGAAGAAGTTTCCGATGTTATTTTAATATCTTTGCCGGTCATTTTCAATATTAGAATGATAGAAAATTTTGTAAAAGCCGGTAACCGATTTGTTATACTTACATCAAGAGAAAAAAGTGAACTAATTAATGCATACCGGCTAATTAAAACTATAAACAAAATAAATAGCAATGCAGGTTTTGGAATTATTATCAATAGTGTTGAAAAGAATGAAACAGCAGATAATAGCTTCCAAATTATGGAAAGAGTTGCCGGTAAATTTTTAAATAAGAAGCTTAATGATTATGGATTCGTTCACACAACTACGGGAATGGACGATCCGGCATTAGGAAACGAAACCGCCTCAGTGCACAATTTCAGCGCAGTATCCGGCTCCGAATTGTTAAAAAATATTTTGGAGATGTTAGAAATTGTAAAGAGTAAACAGAAAAATCAAAAGCAGAATTTCAGTTTATCCGAAAAACTGTTTAGCTGAATTTAATCATATTGAAACGAAATGAAATTTATTTTTAAGAGATCGAATAATATTTCCAAAGAAGAGATTCTTAATGTAATTAAACAAGATCAGTTCTTTTTGGACGGGAAAATTAAGTTTATAAATTATAATGCTAAGCAACTTGCTAAACCTGACTGGGATTTAGTAGGAGTTGATGAAAATAAACATTCCGTATTTATATTAATTAAAACGAGATATTATGACCAATTATTATTTGAGATTTTTAATCTTTTTGAATGGACAATTAATAACTTGAAAATTATTGAACAATTATTTCCCCAAAATAAAATTGATCCCGGTTTGCAGTCCAGGATTATAATAGTTGCACCATTATATTCTGCAGCATTTAAGAATATTATTAGTCATTGTACAAAATTAAATGTAGAACTTTTTTCATATACGGGTTTAGAAAATGAGGAAGGGAAGGGAATTTTAATTGAGAAAGAAAAAAATGATAGAAATGGCAATAAACCGGACATAAATAAAAATCTTGTTTATCACTCTAAGAGCTTAGAACAACTTACCGATGACGAAATTAATGAATTCTATAAATAACAAAGTAAGAAAGCTACAAAGACTATTTAGGGTTTGCTCAAAATGCTATAACTTATTATATTAATAAGGGTTAAGAGTAATATTTTGTTAAAAACGTGCAAACAAAA
>BDSW01000315.1 GCA_002898175.1 bacterium BMS3Abin04 | reverse complement strand
CTCTGATATAGAACGGCAGTAAACGCCTCCGTTGTAAGTTCCGGCAAAAAGATCGTTGCCTTTCACCGCAAGTGCTTTTACTTCAAGATTGGTTAATTCCGAAGATACATCAACCCAGCTTTCTCCATTATCTGAAGAAAGATAAATATTCCATGGAAAGTTACAGCAAAGAGATATGTATCATTTACAACAAGAGAAGTAATCCACATATCGGTTAAACCAGAACTTACGGCAGTCCAACTTGCACCGTCGTCGGTTGAACGAAATACACCATTGTTATATGTTCCGGCAAAAAGATTGTTGCCGATAGCTGCCAAAGCTATGACTGATTCGTTTTCAATACCGGAATTTGCCATAGTCCAATTATTTCCATTGTCAGTCGAACGAAAAACGCCATTTGCATATGTTCCGGCAAAAAGGTTGGTATCTTTTACTAGAAGACATTCTATGTTTAGCTTGGGCAAACCTGAATTGGTAGACGTCCAGCTATCTCCTCTATCTGTTGAACGAAACACGCCGTCACTGAAAGTTCCGGCAAAGATATTTTTTCCGCTTACAGCAAAAGACTTAACATCAATAACAACAGATGGAGGAGGAGTTTTAAGTTCTATTTTAGTCCAACTTTCTCCATTATCGAGCGAACGAAATGTACCCTTATTTGTTCCAGCAAAGAAGTTAGTATCACTTATAAAAAGACACTTCACCTTAGAAGAGTCTATACCAGAATTAACGGCAGTCCAACCTGCCCCGTTATTGGTCGAGCGATAAATGCCTCCGCCGTTCGTTCCGGCAAAAAGATTGTTTCCGCTCACAGCAAGGGTTAGAAGATTATGATACAGAACTAAACCGTAATTTACAGGAGTCCAGCTATCTCCATTATCGGTTGAGTGAAAAACTCCACCACCCCAAGTTCCTGCAAAAAGATCTGTACCCTTGAAAATAAGCGAACGAACGTCCATTTGCGTGATGCCTGAATTAATAGGTGTCCAACTTACTCCGTTGTCATTTGAACGAAAAATTCCATGGTCTTTTGTCCCTGCAAAAAGATTATTATCGATAGCTGCCAGGGTAAGAACTGATTCATTTTCTATGCCTGAATTTGCAGCAACCCAATTTGCGCCATTATCGGTTGAATGAAAAACACCACCACCCTTAGGACCGGCAAAAAGGTTAGAACCATCTACAAGCAAAGACATTACTTCTGTATAAGGTATTCCATTACTGGCGGGGACCCAATTTTCCCCTTTATCTATCGTTTTAAAAATAGCATCGGCACCACCGCGTGTTGATGCAAAAAGGATTGTGTCACGTACTGCAAATTTTTCAATTTCATGATAGGTCAATCCTGAATTAACTGATGTCCAATATTCACCGTTGTCGATGGAGCGATAAACACCCCCACCCCAAGTTCCAGCAAACAAAGTTGTATCGATTACAGCAAGAGCCAAAACAACATTGCTGCCTAACCCAGAATTGATAGCGGTCCAATGTTCACCGTTATCAGTCGAACGGAAAACACCATCGCCCCAAGTGCCTACAAAAAGATTTGTCCCACTAGATACAAAAGACCGAATTTCTTTTGAAGTCAAACCGGAATTTACGGCAATCCAATTTGACCCACTATCTGATGAACGATAGACGCCTCCGCTGTGTGTGCCCGCAAAAAGATTTGTGTCGACTTTGACTAAACAATGTATCTCTCCTCCTGCGGAGCCACTTGTTTGCACCCACTGTGCTTGTAATGTTTCACTGGAAAAAATTAATATGTTTAGCATGAATAGTACTAAATAAAATTTCATTTTTAACCTCCGAATGCGTTTAATAAATGCATAGTGCTGTTATTTTATTTGTCTAAATAAATATCAATGTATTTATTAAACTTTTTTATTTAAAATTTTACTTATTTACTTTTGGGTAAATTGAAAGTTGAATTGCAGCGGCTGGGAATTTGGCAAAATGGCCAAAGAACATGTCGGAGGTTTTTCTCAATAATATAATTGTTTGAAAAACGATGTTTTCAACTTAGATGAAAACTTTCAACCCACAAAATTATCCAAGGTAGACTCTAAATAATTTGTTGATATATTTAACAACTAAGCAATAAAATGATTTCCCAAAGAACAATGGAAATGAGACTGAAACAACCATTCAATCTCATTTCCTTTAATCTAATTTGATACTATTTCAAAAGCATCATTTTCTTAACTTGAATATTGTTACCGGATTTTAGTTGGTAGAAATAAATTCCGCTAGTAAGATTGGAAGCATTGAAGCTTATTTCGTAACTGCCGGCTGCTTGTTCTTTGTTAACCAATGATGAAACCTCTTCCCCTAAAACATCATAAATCTTTAGAGAAACGTAGCCCGAATTTGGGACTTGGTATTTTATAATTGTACTTGGATTAAACGGGTTAGGGTAGTTTTGTTCAAGACTGAAAACTTTAGGTAAATTTGGTTTACCGTTTTCATCAACTCCGGTAACATTAACAGGCTCGCCTGTTTTATAGTTGGCAATATAGAGTTGCTCATTTTGCTCTGAAGTTTTATTTAACGAAAGATGAGGAATTGGTGTGTTCGGCATTGAATTGTTATACCTGTTCACAACTCTATATCTTAATCCCCAGTAAAATGCAGACTGATCCGGAACTAACTGGTCGAATCCGTCTTTTGCCAGCTGACCTAAACTCAGTACCATTTCAACACTAAGGCTGTCGGGTAATTGTTGACGTCTAAATGCTCTTCCGGCTTTCCTTTCTATTTTTGCCACAAAAGAATCAGGTAATGCAGCAGCTGAAATTGAATCTGCTAAAGGTCTCATGCTGGAAACCCAATTAAAGAAGCTAACATCCATTGTGTCAATACTATGCCCTTCAGGAAATACGTTTATTACGAATCCTTTTGGAAAGAGTGTACTGACAAAATAGAATTGCCATTCGCTTGCATGACCCAAGGTATCTGATTGCCAAGCGTTTACAAAATAAAGTCTAATATTCGGAGGAAGATTTCCATTTCTCAGGCTATCAATAATTGCTCGTACTTTGTCAAAGCGAAAATGTTTTTCTTTACCGGCAAGAATATTAACGTTATTTACATCGCCGCCCGAAACAACAACCGAATCGGCTGATCCAATATAATCACCCATGCCGGGATCAATCATGCCGTCACCATTTACATCAACTGCAGCGATAGGGTAATAGATACCGTCAGGGACATGGTCAACAGAGAAATTACCGTTTGAATCTATGATTGCCCCATGTAAAATATCAGGTTCGCCTCCGTTTAAGGGGTGCGGCAACAAAGCTACAAAAGCATTCTTTGCATGTTTTATACTATCTTCAAATGATACAGTTCCGCTTACATTGTATCCGTTAAATACACTATCGGTTGTAAATTCAATCAAAACAGGTAATTCAAGCTTTGAACCGTCTTGTGATCTGAGTCCGTAAAATAACATAAAATAATTATAATCAGGCGCCAAATCGGCAGTTAAATAGATAGTTGTTAAGTCGTTACTAAACCACATTTGTGTAATGGGACCAACATTCGTAATCAAAAAATTTGCATCATGAAATTGTACCGAAGTATCGAGTGCTGCGCTAAAAGTTACACTTATTGTGTCTGCTAATTGTACGTTTACTGCTCCATCCGCAGGATGGGATTCAACAAAATTGAATTGTGCTTTTGCTGTTACTGAAATTAATAAGAAAAAAAGAAAGAGTTTTTTCATTTTTACTCCATAAGGTTGATTATAATTAGAATGTTAATTTAATTTGTTGATTATTATCGGTAAATTATTTCAATTTTTTAATTGTGATATTTATCACAAAAACTATTCCATAATTATTTGCTTATAAGAGAGGTGAGTTCTTTCGATCCTAAAATGCCAGCCTTGGATATATTAGAAAGTACAACTATTGTATTCTTTTCGCCTAATTCTTTTATAAAATATGACCGGAAACCTTTCCACCAACCGGTATGGTAAACAATTTTATTGGTGGAATCCGAAGCATTAATTCTCCATCCGTAACCGTAATTGTCGTAAATTCTTAAATCTTTGTGTTGAGGTGTAAAAGCTTTTTTCATTAGTGAATCACTAACAAATTTTCCGTTGTCAATAACTTTGCTCCATTTGAAAAGATCTTCAACGGAAGAGTAAATTCCCTTATCTCCAACAACTCCGTTTAAGTATGTGTCATCGGCTTTTCTTCTTTGTCTAATGTATCCAATTACTTCAGCCGTATTTCTTTTTCCTTTTTCTTTTTGATACACAAATGTATGAGTCATTTGTAAGGGATTAAAAACGGATTCCTTCATAAAGTCTTTGTACGTTTTTCCGGTCACTTTTTCAATAATGTACGCAAGAATAACATAATTTGTATTGGAATAGTTATAACGGTGATCCGGCTTATAATAGCGAAGCGGTTTGTACTTTTTCATTAAATCAATTACATCTTTGTTTGTTATAGGAATTTTCTTATTCTTCCAATATTTGTCTGCAAAGTACATATATTCGGGCAGACCGGATCTGTGAGCAAGCAGCAGATGCAGGGTAATTCCTTTATACGGAAAATTTTTAATAAACCTGCCCAAGGTATCTGTGAGCGCTAATTTTCCTTCTTGAATTAATCTCAAAATTGCATATGATGTTATAGGTTTGGTTAATGACGCCAATTGAAATGATGAGGAGATTTTTAACTTCTCTTTCTTTTTAAAATTTGCATAACCGAATGCATTTTCATAAATGATTTTTCCTTCGCTGCCGAACAACACCGAGCCGTTAAACAATCCTCTTTTCGATCTGTTTTGAAAAAACGAATCAACTTTTGCAGAAGCTTTTTTCAAAGCAGGCGAAATGTTAGAACCTTTTATTATTGCTGCTTTTTCAACCGGTTTTTGGTTTGTACTATAACATGAATTAAGTAGAATTAAAGAAACAAACAACGAAAGGGCAGTAAGAAATTTATTCATTTTATTAAAGCAATCTATTTTAATTGTTTTGGATAAGATCAATTAGCTCAGACAGTGCATTTTCTTCGATTTCATGTTTACCATCGAATAAAATAAGATTGTAATTTAATCCCAATTTTCCCAGACGATTTTTTTCTGTTTCTATGCTTTTTTCATCAATAAATTGATCTTGTTTACCGATCACTAAATATAAATCTAACTTTTTCAAAATTTCCAACTTTTCAATAAGCTCGTCATTTTTTTGAAGAGATCCGCCCCATAAAATCAAATTATTAAACTTATAACCACTGTTCAAAATCCACCTTGCTGCCGTATGTGTCCCTTGCGAAAAACCAAGCAGGTTAACTTTTATCTTAGAATTTAGCGCTTGAGGAATTTCTTCGGAATAAATCTTTTCAAGATAATTTACATAATCATTAATTTCATTTTGCCGGTCTTCGGTTGTCATCCATGTTGCTCCAACTTTACCGGAAAAGCTTTTAAGGTAAAATCTATTCAGTGCTTCCGGCACAATAGTGAAATTTCGTTCATTAAATAATAATTCGAATTTTTTAATGAATTCTTCGGCTAATTGACCGTAACCATGCAGAAGAAACCAAACCGATTCGGTTTTCTCGTCTAAAATTCCCGCCGTTACATATTTAGCTGTTTTTGATATGGATATTAAATGCCGATTTATTTTCAAAAACTATCCTGATCTCTTTTATACTCTAAAATTTCTATTTCGTCTTCTAAATTTACGAAACCTAAACTTCTTGCGATAAGATTTTGTCCGAATAAAATTTTATTTCCTTGTTTCCTGTATTTTGACAAAGTGAGAAGAGGTTCTTTGTGCTTAACCCCGCAGTTCTGGTCAACCGTAGTAATCACACATCTTGCGCAAGGTTTAACAACATCAAAAATCGTTTTGCCAATTTTTATTATTTTCCAATTGTCTTCATCGTGAGCATGCCCGCCTGTAAAAACGAAATTGGGTCTGAATCTGTTCGTTGGTAATTTTTCTTCAAGCTTAGAATTTAGCAAATCTAACGAAGATTGCCCCATAATTAAAAAAGGAAACCCGTCGGCAAAGCTAACGGTCTCGTTATTATGTGCGTATTTTTTATTCACGTAACGTTTGTTGTTATCAGATAAAACAACCAACCTGCATTTGGTTCCAATCGTGCTTGAAAGCCATTGATCTGTTTCGTCCGAAACGAAACTTGCCTGGACTTCATCGTTAAATATTTTGACTGTTGCCGTTTCTTGCGAATGCATTGCAAACGGAATAAACAGCTTAGGCATTTTTTTTGTTTTATGAGAAAGCTCCAATCTATCCTTTTTAATTTCTGTATTTATCAGAACCATTTGAGGGTTGGTTCGTTGTGTAAGAAAAATATTGTTCTTATCAACTACCATCCATCTTCGGTCGAACCGTAATCCTTCCATTTCTACAAACGCAGAATTCAGACTAATTCCCGCCAGAGATTTAACGGGATAAATATAAATTTCAGATAGTTTATATTCTTTCATTATAAGTTATATTAAATGCGGTTGTCTCAAAAGTAAAGTTTTGTTTTTAAATCTGCGCAAATCATAAAAAAATCCGTGTTTTTCTGCGTGCTATTTTTAAAATGTTTTGAAACAACCATAGTCTAATCGGTATTATATTTCCCCGTCGTATCTTAACCATTCTTGAGTTCTGTGGAAAAACAATACGTATCCTCTAACTTGTAACTTCCCGTTTTCGACCCAAAGTTTACAGTCATAAGTTTTTCCCTTCTTCGGATCGAGAATTTCCCCATCTTCCCACGTATCATCATCAGCATCATGTTCTAAGCCGGTAATAATTGTCATACCCAATATCTTCTCATTATATCTTGGATCGTTGTCGTCGCATTTGTCACAAATTGGGTCAGGGTCTTCTCCCGGTTTTCTAAAAAGCTTTACAACATCGCCGTATAATTTTCCGTCCTTAATATATATTTTAACAACCGATTTTGGTTGATGCGTTTCATCGTCAATAGTTTTCCACAAACCTGTTATTTCTTTTTGCTGAGCAAATGTAAAATTGGTCAAGGTTAACAGAATTGAGATAACTAGTGTTGATACGACATTTTTCTTCATTTTTTCTCCGATTTTAAGTTGGTTAATAACGGCTTAATTTGTTTTTGATGATGTTTAAAGTGAGCGTCAAAAAAATCAATTGTTCCTTCTATATTCATTTCTCCTGCAACGGGATGTTTAAATATATCTTTATTCAATAAATCATCCGACATGCTTTCTACTATTGATGCAAATGAATTTCTGATTTTATCCCATTTTGATTTAGTGTTTTCAAAAGTATCAAAATTCGGTACGTCCGAAACATTATGCGGTGCTTTTAGTTTTAACGGGAGAATCAAGCTCCATTTTAATGCAAATGCATTCAACTTTGATATTAAACTTGATTTATCAATCGTTGATTTATTAGTGATTTTTCTTGTGATATATATGACAGACAATTTTTCCGATTTTATTAAGTGGTGCATAATTTGAATTATTGACCACTTATTTTCAAGCGGTTTATAGTTTAATCTTTCGTCGTTTAATACTTCTAGTTCAGACATCAACTCAAACCGTTTTTGTTCTAATTGATTTATTTTCTCTTTAATTGCTGTCTTCATGTGAATCGGAATTTTTTTGAAGTAATATAGTAATAAATTAAATGATTGTTCACGCTCAAATTAAGGCTCTCAAAAAAATATTGATTTGAAAAGAATAGCTTTTTAATTTGAAAAATTATTACTTTTTCTTCAAAACAATTTCCGTAATTTCGGGAGTTGAGTTATAGCGGATTGGAGCAATTGACATTCCGAGTCCGCGAGTAACAATCATCAACATATTGTTAAATTTAAAATTGCCGCGCATATACGGCGTTTCTATCATTGTTGGAGATATATTATAAAATGGAAATAGAAATGTCATTTGTCCGCCGTGCGTATGCCCGCATAAATAAAGATTATAATTATGTTTTACGGCAAAGTCTATGAGGCGCTGGCGTGGTTGATGGACTAAGAATATTTTCATATCATATTTTGTTGAATCGCGGGCAAGAGTATCAAGAATTCCGTTGGGCGCTTTATCCATATAAGTGTTTTTTACAAATGATATCTTAATTTTTGCCGAATCCACTTTTATAATCCGGTTTTCATCGTCAATCATCGGAACACCTGCATTTTTCATTGCCGCTTCAACTTCCCTTAAACTTCTTTTCATATCGGAACGGTAAGCCCAATTGTCATGATCTCCAACACAGCTAAACACACCATATTCAGCTTTAATTTTACCCAGATAATTTGCTCCTGTTATTATATAATCCGGCGAACCGGTAATTATATCGCCGCCAATTAAAACAAGGTCGGGTTTAATACCATTTACCTTTTCAATAAAATTATTTAACCTTTTTTGATCCGTGTATCTGTCGGCTTGTGTATCTGAAATTAAAACTATTTTGAATCCGTCTAAAATATCCGGCATGTTTTCTTTTTGGTAAACAACTCTTCTTATTTCAACCGAATTGTAATCGTAAATTATTCTGGCAGGGACATAAATAATAAAAACCGCTAAAAGTACGATGAATATTACCGCTTCTATTTTTTTTAACTTTATCTTGTCTTTATAAAACCTGCTTATTGTGAAAAGTGAAATCTTGAAGATTAAGAATATCAAAATTACTTGGGCTATTATAATTGCACCAATCCAGAACGGATATTGAATCAGGTAATCAAATATTGTGCTTTGAGGTGGAAAAAAAGTTCTTGTACCGGTAATAAGTACATAAGCCAAGGAGATTATAACAAATATTGGAAGGAGATTAATAAAAATTACCGCGATGTTATTCCATATCTTTGTTTTTCTTAATGATACTGCGGGAAATAAGCTGTGAAATGATTTTGTGAATTTTTTAAAAAAATATACTTCAACAGCCACTAGAGTAATTAGTATGAGTAAAACTTTTATAAGAAATAACGAGGACATAAAATTCCCTTGTAAATGAAAACGGTCGAATAATTAGACAGCCAAAACCGGAAAAAGTTCAAAGACTATATATATACCATACTTTCATTCAAAAATAGGTTACTCAAAATTTTTAATATTAATCATAATTCTGTTTTTCAAAGACCGGTTCAAATAAAAAACAGAAGTCTTTTTACAAAACAGCACACTGAAAAAACTATGATAATTTTATGATTTTAACAGATTTCAAAAAAATAACAAATTATCTTTGAAACATTTCTATCTCATATAATTAACGGTATTCAAAATTGCATAATATTGAAGGTTAAATTTTTTATTTTAGATTTTTTATATTTAATATTGCTAAAACTCTGCTCATATTTTCGTAATGCGTTCCTCTCCAATAAATCTTATTACATTGTTTGCAAATCCAAAATCTCTTTTGAGATTCTTTCACTTTTGCAGGCAACCTGTTAATTACGGTTTCTTTTTCTATTGGTTCCAACAAGTCATTACATTCAAGACAACGTGAAAAAGGGTTGATAAGTTTATGTAAATTAAATCTTTCAATAATTTCAATAATTTGCTTTTCGGCTTTTATATTTCTTACAAAATAACCATGTGTAACTTCATTCCTCTTTAAAATTCCTATATCTCTGGTTAATATTGTTCTCTTCTCCTCTTTCGAGATTTTAACAATTTGTTCGTCATTATAATCATTTTCATACAAAGTATCGAAACCAAGAATGCGCATTAGTTTTGCAAGTTTTCCAAGATGAACATCTAATATAAATTTCGGGTTGCGGAGAGGTTTTGGACGCAAATGTTGAACATCGGATATATCAATTGATTCAAAAACAGGATAAACACTTATCAAATCTTCATTCTTTACCAAATAATTAAATTCAACCGAAACTCCGTTGACTAAAATTAAATCTACTTCCGAATGCGGAACCCCCAAAGATTCTATCATATCTTTTACCGAAGCATTGCCAACAAACCGATGTTCAAACTTTACCTTTCTTCTTTTAGGCGGAAGGAAATCATTAAGTTCTTCGTAAAATCTGAAATATGCTTTATTTGTTTTTTCTTTCATCATTCGGCCACGTACCCGAAACTACAAATCCTCTTGATTTTTCGAACAAGCAATTATTATCAGCATGATCGAGCTCGGCAATTAGCAACGGATAACAGTTGGTGGAGAAATATTTTTTCAACTCTAATAATAAAGTTTTAGTATCTAAGAGTTTTTCATTTTTACAACTATAGATTCTTGAAACCTAATTTTTCCTTTCTATAATTTTCCACTTGCTACCGGAAAATTTATTGAATAACTCAATTTCGCTTTCGCGAAGCCACCAACCTTTTAAGTGAGAAGGCTCGACAAAATCAGGTTCAGCATAATCATTGTTTTCAAAATATTTTAGATTATAAAATTAATAGCCTTTTAATATAACTTTAGAAATCAAATTATCTGTAATTCCAAGTTTCATAAGTATATGTTTTGCCGTTTTATTTTCAACATACGGAATTTGATTGTTTTGTATTTTATTCAATTTGCTTTGCAGATTGTCAGTTCCGTTTGGTCCAATAAAATTAGACCATTCGGAAGAATTATGCTGAGCTAAATAAAATTTTCCGGCAACTTCAAGATGAATAATCTCATTAGAATTTAAATCTTCATAAATAAAATCAAATTCTCCCAATGTTTTATTGCCGCTATTTATTTGTATGCCCGAACCCAACAGTTTTACATCCTCTCTGTGCAATAACCAAAACTCTACAAGTCGCTCAAAGTATTTGCCGATAAGTCGCGTGTTGTTTCTTTCTAAAAAACGGTTGAGCGCGGAAGGGTCTCTTTCAAGCAGCTTAAGTTGTTGATCAAATATTACAAGTTGATCAAGGAAAAAATCGTTTTCAATAAAATCAATTGAATTTAATCGAGCTAATATTTGCAGCAAAGGCAACGATCCGATAACCCAAGCCATGTCTCTAACAACTTGGTAGTTGAACTTACAAAGTCCCGGCAGTTCCATAAGAATAGTTAGATTTATTTTTTACTTTTAAAACTTTTAATAAACTCTTTAGTAAAATCCGACAATACAAGCTTACCGCTATTCTCCGCACGTTCTTCTAAAAGTTTATCCCAGTGTTCGGTACCTTCCCAAAATATTCTTTTAAGTTTCTTAAGCGCTTCGGGATTTCGAGAAGCAAGTTCAGTTGCAAAATCATATATTGCTTTGTCCAAGTTTTCTATTGTATCAAAAATTTCTTTATAAAAACCATGCTCTCGTCCCCATTCGGCTGAACGCCACTCACAATCGAGCGACATTGCATTAAAATCTTTTACTCCAATTTTTCTTTCAATCGGCGGACCAACAACAAACGGACCAAGTCCAATTGCCAATTCGCTTAATTTTAATGAAGCGTTTTTAGTTGCAAGAGCATAATCCGTCGCGGCAACTAATCCAACACCGCCGCCAACAGCTTTACCATGAATTCTGCCGATAATAATTTTATTGCACCTTCGCATTGCATTTACGAGTCGTGCAAAACCCATAAAAAATTCTTTTCCCTGCTCAAAGTTTTCAATTTTTAGTAATTCATCAAATGAAGCGCCCGCACAAAATGCTTTTTCCCCTTCACTTCTTAAAATAATCACATTTACGGAAGTGTCTTCGGACAGTTGATCGAATGCTTTTTTTAATTGCTTAAGTTGGGATGAAAGTAGTGAATTACTTTTCGCGTGAAAAAAACTTACCGTGGCAATTCCATTTTCTTTTTGAGATTTTACGAATCCTTCATTCTCCATTTAAATTCCAGTTTGTTTAATTATTATTGTTACTAAAAATTTTTATGAATTCATTATAGTTATCTACTAAAAAATCCGGATTTTCTTTCATTAAACTTTCTTTCGCTCTATAACCAAAAGTTACTCCGCATGTAATTGCATTCGCATTTTTGCCGCATTGAATATCAAGTTCGGCATCCCCAACCATTAATGTCTTGTTGGGATTGCTATTTAAGTCGTTACAGATTTTTAAGAGCGGCTCGGCAGAAGGTTTGTGGGCAATTCCCGGTCTTCTTCCCATTATATAATCAAAGTAGCTTTCTACACCAAAATGTTTAATTATTTTTTCCGCTTGATCTTGACCTTTAGTAGTAAGCAGAGCAATTTTCTTATTTATTGATTTCAAATTTTCCAAAGTACTTATAACGTCAGGATAAAGTTCGGATAAGTCAATGTAGTCAAAATAAAATGTTTTATATACATCAATAAAGTGGTCGATATCATTTACCTCAATATTCAGCCGTTCAAACATATCCGTAAAATGATGACCTAACAGGCTGTAAAATTTATCTTTAGGGATGTCAACATTTCTGCCGAATTTCTTAAACGTTCTTACTGTAGCTTCATAAATTGTAGCATGCGATTTAACCAATGTTCCGTCTAAATCAAAAACGGTGGTATTAATGTCAAATTTTTTCAATATCAGTTTCCTTTAAAAATATGTTTCATCAAATTTAATGAATTTAAATCTTTTTAATTTTTTCTCTATAATTAAATAGTTAATTTTGATTATACAATTTTTTGATTTAACAAAGAAAAGAGGAAACAATGATAAAACAAATTAGAAATTATTTGGGTAAAGAAGCAGACGACTTGCTTATGCATAAAGCAAAGTTTCCCAAAAAGCAATTAAATCTGCCGGGACCTGATTTTGTTGACAGAATTTTTATGAATTCTGATCGTAATATTAACGTGTTAAAAAATTTGCAATGGATTTTCAACACAGGTAGATTGGCAGGAACCGGTTATCTTTCAATTTTACCGGTAGATCAAGGAATTGAGCATACTGCCGGCGCTTCATTCGCTCCTAATCCGGCTTACTTCGACCCGGAAAATATAATCAAGCTTGGACTGGAAGCCGGTTCAAATGCTGTTGCTTCTACATTGGGCGTTTTAGGTATAACGGCAAGAAAATATGCACACAAAATTCCGTATGTAGTTAAACTTAACCATAATGAACTTCTTACTTATCCGAATAAGTATGACCAAATAATGTTTGGAGGAGTTGAACAAGCATATGATATGGGCGCTGCAGCAGTTGGTGCAACTATTTATTTCGGATCACCTGAAAGCAATAGACAAATTATTGAAGTTAGTGAAGCTTTTCAATATGCTCATGAATTGGGAATGGCAACTATTCTATGGTGCTATTTAAGAAATCCAGCATTTAATGCAGATAAAAACTATCATGTTGCTGCTGATTTAACAGGTCAGGCAAATCATCTTGGCGTTACAATAGAGGCAGATATTATTAAACAAAAATTGCCTGAGAACAACGGCGGATTTTTAGCTTTGAAATTCGGCAAAACCAATCCTAAAATGTATAGTAAGCTATCATCTAATCATCCAATTGATCTAACGCGATACCAAGTAATAAATAATTACATGGGTAGAGCCGGACTGATTAATAGTGGCGGTGCTTCGGGAGAAAACGATTTCGGTCAGGCAGTTAAAACGGCTGTAATTAACAAACGCGCCGGCGGTATGGGATTAATTGTTGGTCGCAAAGCATTTCAACGACCTTTGAAAGAAGGGGTTAAGTTACTCCATGCTATTCAAGATGTCTACTTATGCAAAGATGTAACCGTTGCTTAAGTAAATACCTGAGTTTTTACATTGTATTTTAGTAGAACCCGGTTCGTTAAAAACGGATCGGGTTCTTTTTTTTAAGCATTGCTAAAGAAGTAAATCCTTTTTTAGAAACTTGTTTCTCAAATTCTAAAATCGCCGGTAATGTTAAGCCGCTTACTTCAATAGTCCAATTTAATACTGCTTTATTTCCATTAACTGAATAATCTCCGTCTTGCGAAGGACTACCGTCGGAAAAGTTTAACGTTAAATGATTATCTTTTGTGCTCCATTTACCTTCATCAACTGTAGTTACCGAATCAACCGTTGTGCTTTTAAAAGTCCCGTCACTATTAAAAGTAATACTAATTGAAACTCCGGCCTGTTCAGGTGTTAACGTTGAATCATTTAATAGGGGAAGCGTAATTTTAATAAGGGTCCAAGATCCGACTATATTGGGATCATGTTCTTCAACGGCCACAGGATTATCTTCGTTACTTTTACAGCTATTAAAACCGATTAAGGAAAGTACTACAAAAAACGAAAGGAATAGACCAATTTTTTTCATGATTTCTCCTTCATTTAAATAAAATTTTACAATTTGTTAAGAACTCCTAAACAATATCGAAAGAAAATTTTTCAAGTTGAATAGAACTAAGCTAAGTCCATTTTAAGATATTGTCAAGTTCTCAACAAAAAATTTCCTCAAATTAATTATCCTAATAAATTTGTTGAATTACGATAGTCAATTAAGTAAATTAAATCAGAAAAATTTATCTGATATATGACTGTTATATTTTCAAAAAAATGTGAGATCGGACTGCAGGCTGTTTTGTTTCTTTCTACGCAAAACAGCAACACTTTGTTTAATGCACACAAGATAGCGGAAAAAGTAAAGCAGCCCAAAGAATTTGTCTCTAAGGTCTTACAAATTTTAACAAAGAGTGGGATAGTAGGTTCCAAAAAAGGTAAGAACGGTGGATTCTTTTTAGCTAAATCTCCCGCCGAAGTAAAACTTATTGAAATTGTTCTTGCTATTGACGGGAAATCGGTATTTGAAAATTGTGTTCTCGGATTCCCTGCGTGTTCGAATGATAATCCTTGTCCCGTTCATAATCAATGGGGAAAATTAAGAGACGAAGCTTACCTGATGTTAAGCAAAGAATCGTTATCTGATTTAAAATATAAAACTCTGAAAAAAATTGTAAGTCTCTAGCCATAAACAACTTTCCAAAATTCAAATTAAACTTCACTTATTTAGCTATCTTTATTAAAAGATTCTTTAATAAGTTTGTTATTTTATAAAGATTGCTAAAGCATAATTTGATAATTATGTCTTAATATGGTATTTTATAATCGGAATTATCTATCTTATTTAAACGTTGATGGCAGACTTTAAAAAAAATAAAGACAAGCAAGTTCAGAAGCAAAGATTTTTAGTTCAACTTTTTTTTACGCTGCTCACTTTTTGGATCGGTGTTCAATTTTACCTATTTATAAAATGGCTTGAGTCCGGCGGCAACACAACTTTTGTAAATCGTCCGCCGGGAGTTGAAGCATTTCTTCCAATAAGTTCACTAATGAGTGTATACTACTTTTTGCAGACAGGAAATATTTCTCAAGTTCATCCTGCAGGGTTTTTCATTTTTATTGCTATTGTTTCAATTTCATTAATTTTCGGTAAATCTTTCTGCAGCTGGGTTTGTCCTTTTGGTTTTCTATCAGAACTAATCGGAGATTTTGGTGAAAAAATGGAGAAAAAACTTTTTAAGAAAAAATTAGTTTTTCATAAAATCTTCGACTATCCGTTACGTAGCTTAAAATACCTTATACTTGCTTTCTTCGCGTATTCAATTTTCTTCACGATGTCAAAGGAAGCTTTAAAAGTATTCTTAAATAGTTCCTATAATATTTTAGTTGATGTTAAACTATATTATTTCTTTGCGCATATCACGGAATTTTCCTTCTTTGTTATTGTAGCATTGTTTGCGCTCTCTATTATTTTTAGAAATTTTTGGTGTAGATATCTTTGTCCTTACGGAGCGTTATTGGGTATAATTTCGTTTTTCAGTCCTAATAAAATAAAAAGAGATACTACATCTTGCATTGACTGCGGGTTATGTACAAAAGCTTGTCCTTCTAATATTAAAGTGGATAAAGTTAAAACCGTAATATCCGATGAATGTACGATGTGCCTTGGCTGTATAGATGCTTGTCCGGTTGCAGACACGCTTGAAATTACTACCTTATTTCCAAAGAAAAAAGTTTTCAACAAAAAATATGTTGGATATTTAATCCTCGGTGTGTATTTTTTAATTACTTCTATTGGTGTTGTTTCGAATCACTGGCATAGTAATGTAAGTAGAGATAGGTATTTAAGCACCTTTCAAAACATTCGGTCTGTTGGGCATCCGACAGATACCGAACAAATAAAAAAGCTGAACGAGCAGGCTAAGAAAAAAAATAACAATACTAGTTTAAAATAAATTTGAGAAACTTTTCCCAAACTATATAGGAGAAAAAATGAAGCCGGTAAGACAACTATTTATTTTAGTAGTACTGTTTTTTTTCACATGGAGTATCGCGTCTGCTCAAAGTAGCGATGCTGATGTAGCCAACAAGTGTATAGCTTGTCATCAAGAAAATACACCTGGATTAGTACAGCAATGGAAACACTCGAAGCATGCGGAAAATGAAGTCGGATGCCTCGATTGTCACAGCGCAGAAAAATCGGAACCCGATGCATTTTTACATGAAGGCGCTTATATTGCAACGCTTGTAACACCCAAAGATTGCGGTCAATGTCATGAAAAGGAAGCAACAGAAGAAGAAAATTCTTATCATGCAACTGCGGGACTTATTCTGGAGTCCAAAGATGCATTTCTCGGTTATGTAGGGGGTGGAACTCCCGCTGTTAATGTTGGCTGTGAAAGTTGTCACGGAACAAAAGTTATTATTGATCCTAATTCACCGAATAAACTTTCACCTAAGTCTTTGACAAATAGCGGAATAGGAAGAATCAATCCGGACGGTTCGAAAGGTTCTTGTACTGCTTGTCATACCAGACATTCATTCTCAGTAGCACAAGCAAGGCAGCCTGAAGCATGCGGAAAATGCCACCTGGGTCCCGACCATCCGCAGGAAGAAATTTACAAAGAGAGCAAACATGGTAATGTTTATTATACCAACAAAGACAAAATGAATCTCAATTCGGGTGAATGGGTAGTAGGAAAAGATTACTACGAAGCGCCAACCTGTGCTACTTGCCATATTTCGGCAACCAGAACACAGGGTGTTACGCATGATGTAGGCACAAGACTTAAATGGACTTTACGGCCACCCATTTCTAAAACCAAACCAAATTGGAAGCAAAAACGGAATAATATGATAGACGTTTGCTCTGCTTGCCACACCGAAAAATTTATTGATAGTCATTTTTACCAGGCGGATGCTTTGGTAAGACTATACGATACTAAATTTGCAATTCCCGCAGGTAAAATCATGAAGATGATAAAAAAGAAAGGATTGGAAAAAAGCAAGGCTAGTTTTGGAAATGAAATCGATTGGATTTATTTTGAATTGTGGCATCATGAGGGAAGGAGAGCAAGGATGGGAGCAGAAATGATGGGTCCCGACTATGCATGGTGGCATGGGATTTATGATGTAATTCACAATTTCTACTTCAAATTTATTC
>BDSW01000314.1 GCA_002898175.1 bacterium BMS3Abin04 | reverse complement strand
CCTTCGCCGGTGAATAGAGATGAATCTTTCTATACCGAGCGGTAATAATTCCTTTGTTGTCGAAGTGGAAAAGAGTATTGAAATATTTTTCTTTATCCAATTCAATTATTCCGGCAAAAATATGTTTCTTAAGTTTTGATGATTTATTTATAAAGTAAAGCATTCCGGAGCCGTCTATATCTTGAGCAAATTCTTTTGAGTGCATTGTGAAGCCGGTTAAAGTCATTTCGGGGAAGATAATTGCATCGGCATCTTTTACTGTTTCGTTGAGTATTTCTTCTAAGGTAATTATATTATTCTCAATGTTTTCCCACTCGGGTGAATATTGAACTAAGGCAAATTTCATAACACCTCCACTTATAATTAATTTAATATAGTAAAGTTAATAAGAAAATCATTACTGATTTGCTAAATTTAGTGAAGGGGTGATTTTTGTACTCCCCAAAAATCTTTATTATATTTTAATATAACTCTTGTATATTTGTAAACAAATTTTCCAAGTAAAAAAGGGAATAAAATGAAATTATTTAGAGCAATATCCTTAATTATTTTTGCGGCGGTTTTATTTAACTGTTCGGGAAATACCGGTAAGGACTTATTTGAAAAAGCAAAGAAGCAGCTTGAAAGTAAAAATTATTCCGGGGCTATGGTAAGTTTTAAAAATATAGTAGAAAAATATCCGAAAACCGAAGAAGCCGGAAAGTCTCTATTTGAAATAGCAAATCTTTATAAGGGCAATGTTCTTAAGGATTATTCAAAAGCTATGGTAACATTTAAAAAAGTATTAAAACAATTTCCTAAAAGTGAAGAGGCTCGAAAATCCTTGTTTGAGATAGCAAACCTTTACCAAGGTAGAGTTCTTAAAAATATATCGTCTGAAGAATCGTTAAAAAACGCCATTAAATATTATAAAGAAATTTTTGATAATTTCCCCGATTCAAAAGATGCCTCTAAAGCATTATTTATGGCAGGGTTTACTGCAGCAAATGATCTGAAAAATTATGATGAAGCGAAAAAACTTTATAATCTTTACCTGGAAAAGTTTCCTAACGGGGAATTAGTAACCGATGCTAAAATTGAATTGTCCAATTTGGGGAAATCTCCCGAGGAAATATTAAAAGGCAAAATAAAAGAAAACAAGAATGAGTAATTCAACGGTTGATTACCGTACATACCTTGATCCCAATATAGTATTTAAATTAAAATCACTAGAACTTCGTGCAAAGATGGTTGTTGAAGGATTTATGGTTGGTCTTCATAAAAGTCCTTACCACGGGTTTAGTGTTGAGTTCAGCGAGCATCGCCCTTATATGCAGGGTGACCCGATTAAAAATTTGGATTGGAAAGTTTACGCAAAAAGCGAACGGTATTACATAAAGCAATATGAAGATGAAACCAACTTACTGGCTCATGTTATTCTGGATATAAGCGGTTCTATGGACTATAAATATTCGGGGAAAATTACTAAGCTGGAATATGCTGCCACACTTGCCGCAAGTATGATTTATTTAATGCTCAATCAGCAAGATGCTGTTGGTTTAACATTGTATTCCGATAAAATAGAAAACTATCTTCCGCCTAAAACAGGTCGCGTTTATCTTAGGAAATTACTGGCAGCGCTGGCAAATGCAAAACCTGAAAACAGAACGGCTACTGCCGATTGTTTAAATACCGTAGCGGAAAAAGTAAAAAAAAGAGGGCTGGTAATTATAATTTCCGATTTTTTTGATGATATTGAAAAGGTGCTTTCTTCCTTGAAAAAATTTCATTATAAGAAAAATGAAATAATTGTTTTTCAGATTTTAGATCCGGTTGAGAAAAATTTTGACTTTGGTAAAGATGCAATTTTTGTGGATAAAGAAACTTCGGACGAATTAACCACACAACCGTATCATATACAAAAAGCATATGGTCAAGCAATGAACGAATTTATTCAAAAAATAAAAAGCGACTGCTTAAATAACGGAATTGATTATAACCTTATTGAAACTAACTATTCATTCGACAAAGCTCTTTTCAATTATTTTAAGAAAAGAAGAAAAATGTTTTGATAACAAAGTAGTTTCACCAACGGTTAGTATTTGAGGTGTTGGGCGCCTGCCTGCCGCTAAGTCAGGTTTTGGAACACCTAACTTTCAATTTACTGTACCGTTTATTTAAATTCACCACCACTCAATATAATTACTTGCTGCCCAATGCTTTATATGCATTGTGTGTGCGTAGTAATTTTACCATTGCAAAGGAAAATCTGCTTCGGCATAACCGATTGAGAAGTCTTCAAATTCACCAACTACTCCCATATACCATAGCCTAACTTTGTCGTTTTCTATAATGACCGAAGGTGCTACAATTTTACTGCTTTCCCAGTTCTGCTCTTTAACCAATATTGGATCTGGATAAACATCCCATGGACCAAAGGGCTGATCCGACTTTGCTACACCAATTCCATTCTCACCGGTAAAAAACAAATAATATTTGTTATCAGTCCCTTTTACTAAGTCTGCTTCAGCCAAAGTATAGCCAACCCATTCAAGGTTTACCTGGTTTCCAAAGAGTATGGGATCTTGTTGTTTTGTCCAATGAATACCATCAACCGAGGTTGCCCCTAATAATCCTATAAATGGTTTGTTGCAGTTATCAATACACCAACCGGTATATAACATATAATAAGTGCCGTCTTCAAATATTACTGTAGGGCTAAACAGGGCGTTAAAATCTTTTGCATCCTTAGTTCCTCTTGTTAATATGGGAGCTGACTGAACCCGAGAAAAAGTGATTCGGTCGGTTGAGGTTGCCAGTCCAATTTCGCCATTTCCTATTACTGTACCCATTTCTTGAGATTCAACCGGATATCCACTGTAGTACATTAAAATTTCATTTCCTGATTTAATGACTTCCGCTGTCTCCAGATGCTTATCCCATTCATTAGGTCTATAATCAAGGGCAATGCTCTCTTCTGTCAGACTGCCATCCGTTATCTCCCAAGATAGACCGTCAGTAGATTTAGCACCTGAAATAACGAGCTTCCCAAGTGTATCACTTAAAAAGAGGCTGGTATAATACATTCTTAAGGTATCTCCATCTCTTAAAACGGTGGGGTCACCTGCTACAGGCATTCCTTCCCAAACAGGATTTGACCTTTTTATAAAGTGAAGTGAATTTGTTGGTTTTACAGGATTGTCTTTATTGCAGGCTGCTAAAAAGATTATCATTATTACTAATAATGTTTTTTCCATTTTTATAAGTTTATATTGTTTCTAATTAATAATACACATAAAGATCACTTTATCCCTACTCTGAGCTCTGTATTCTTACACCCAACATTTCGATATATACAACTGCATATAACCCGTTAATTATCGGTTATCTTGAACTGCGTATATCGGGACTTTTTTGCTTCCGTTGCCTTAGCAATTTCTCATTGTGTACATAAAGTTACCCGTATCCGTTTCGGTTAACCGATTTTATTGCCGGTATCTCATCATGATTTTATAGATACCATTAATTTTTTTGTGATAATACATAATTCGTTTGTCAATTGTTAATGTGGGCGCTTCTACCATACTAGTTAAAATGTCATCTGATAATAACACTTTTGGTTCGGAAAAAATACCGGTAGGAG
>BDSW01000313.1 GCA_002898175.1 bacterium BMS3Abin04 | reverse complement strand
CCCGACGGTTCGCTTGATAATTCTTGGGGAATTCGTTCAAACAAATGGACAAATTACGGTGGTGCAACTTCCGATGGAATACAAATGCTAATGTCTCTCTATGATGATGAAGAACCTATGTATGCAAAAGCATCATTGGCAAACCTTATATTTCTTAGGAAAAATATGAAGAATGGAATTGTTGGCTACGGTATTTTATATTGGGATCTTTTCAATACCCCGCCGTGTATTTATCCAACGTTCACGAAAGCTGAAAATATTGCAATGGCTTATGAAATGGAAAAAAGCGGAGAGAGAACAGTTGAACAAATGCCTGCGGAAAAAATTAATTGGCTGAAGGAATTCAAAACCCTCGATTTAGTGGAATTGAGGACGAAAAATATTATGGCAACTATTACTGCATATCGGTACAAAGATATTAAGAAAGGTTATAAAAGAAAGTATATGTACCGCCCTGACGGTGGATCAGTTTCGAATTTGTGGGTCGAAGGTCATGGTTATCTGCAAGCCGGAAGTCAAACCGAATATTATCGCTGGGAACCAATGTCCTTCCCGGAAGCAAAAGGGATAAAGTGTTTGACACCTAGAATTGAATTAACAACCGACGTTGGTTATTTCACTAATCTTTTTGAATTTGACGGAAGGATTGAAGCAAAAAGAAATTCGGATAAAAGTTATACCGTTACTACGGTTGGTGAATTAAAAGATAAGAAATGGCAGTCGGTTGGTATTGGATATTCATATTCTCATTTGTTTGATGATAATTCGGTTGAGAAAACCGTCGAACTTCGTTATCACGATTTGTTTGACACAGTTAGAATTGTGGAACCTGTTATTGACTATCCGGGTATGGAATTCAAATTAGTAAATGAAAATACAGTCGAAATAAAATCGAACGACAGAAATTTTGAATTCAAAATATTAAAAGGGAATGCCAAAATTGTCCTTGGAGAAAACGCCGGTAAATATTGGTCGGTTTACCCTGCTCTTCAAGCTTATCCGATTATATTAGTTGTAGAGCCGCCTGAAAAGGGATTTCTGAAATCAATAAAATATAAATTTATAATTAAATAGGATGAAACTATGAGAAAATTCAGAAAGGATAATTTGGTAGTTGAAATTTATGAGAATAGAATTGAAATGGGTAACTCAGCGGCAGAAGACATAGCTGATAAAATAAAGGAACTTCTTGCACAAAAAGATGAAGTAAGAATGATATTTGCTGCGGCGCCTTCTCAAGATGACATGACAAGCAATCTGGTTAAAATTTCCGGAATCGATTGGAATCGCGTTATTGCATTTCACATGGATGAGTATATAGGTCTACCAAGAGATGCGGAACAACGTTTCGGTAATTATTTGAAAAAAAGAATTTTTGAACTATTACCGTTTAAGGAAATTCATTATATAGATAATGGAGAAAGTGATCCCGAACGTATTTGTACGGATTATTTAAAAAAACTAAATGAAGCATCGATTGATATAATTTGTATGGGAATTGGAGAAAACGGGCATATTGCCTTTAATGATCCGCCGGTGGCAGACTTTAATGATTCTAAGTTAGTTAAAATTGTTAAATTAGATGATGTTTGTAGACAGCAGCAAGTAAATGACGGATGTTTTAAGTCGATTGAAGAAGTTCCAAAGGAAGCTATAACTTTGACAATCCCGGTATTCAAAAGAGCGCATAATTTATTTTGTGTAGTTCCGGGTATTACTAAAGCTAAAGCTGTAAAGCGAACATTGGAAGGGAAAATATCAACCGAATGTCCTGCAACAATTATAAGAGAACATCACTCTGCTAAACTTTTCTTGGATCAGGATTCGGCAAGTTTATTAAAGTAATAAAATTATAAGATTAAAAATGTTAAGTAAATTTCGTCGTGATATATTTTCCTATTTAATTTGGATATTCATTTTATCAAGTTGTAAAACTCAAGTTGAAAATCCTTTTGTTAAAGGTCCATATTTGCAAGATATGAAAAAAACGGAAATGACAATTGTTTGGGAGAGCGATACGACTTATACCGGGACGGTATTTTATGACAAGGGTAAAAATTTAAATATGACAGCAAAGACCAATGATGCTGCTAAAATCCAAAAGGTAATTCTTAAAAACTTAGATCCTGAAACTGAATATACTTATAAAGCAGAAGTAAACGGTTATAAATCAAAAGAGTATACTTTTAGAACAGCGGTAAAGGATAGCGACCCGTTTACGTTTGCCGCATACGGTGATAATAAAAACGGACCGTTTCACCATAAAAAAATTGTAGACTTAATCTTATCTTATCACCCATTATTCGTTGCGAATAATGGCGATTTAGTTGAGCGTGGATATGTATATGAGCAATGGAAAAAACTATTTTTTGATCCTGCACATGATATGATGGCTGAAATCCCGCTTGTTCCTGCAATTGGCAATCATGAAGAGAATGCAGAATATTATTACAACTATTTTTGTTTGCCGGAAAATAAAGCATGGTATTCATTTGATGTTAGCGATGCCCATTTTGTTATTGTCAATACGGAAGAACCTTTTTTATTCGGTTCAGATGAACAAATCAATTGGTTGAAAAGGGATTTGGCTAATAATAAATCTACTTGGAAATTTGTGTTCGAACATATTCCTCCCTTTACATCCGGTGGCAATTATTATTCAAATGAAAGAGTAAGAGTGAAAAATTTACTTCACCCGATTTATGAAAAATATAATGTGGACATGGTTATTAGTGGACACGATCATCACTACGAAAGGTCTAAACCTATTGGCTCTAAAAACAGCAACCATGCTGTTGCGTATATTGTTGGCGGTAATGGCGGAACTCCCATGAGATATATCGGAGTTCGAAGACAGTTTTCATTAGTAGCAAGCAGAACCTTCGGCTTTGCGCTAATTTCGATTGATGGTAAAAAAATGAATTTCAAGGAAATCAGTATTAATAATAAGATTATTGATGAATTTACGCTTGATAAGAATAATCTGAATTCAGTATCAGAATACATGAAGAACAAAATAAATTTTGAGGATATAAAAGATCCTGAGAAAAGGTTAATGAAACTTTACAGAAGTGTAGGAAGAAAATTTTATAAAAAGGAAAAATATTCCGAAGCGGTTAAACCACTCAAGAAAGCATTTCAATTGGATAATAAGTGTGCAGAAGCAGCTGGAACACTAGCTTTATGTTATGCGAAAATTGGTGAATTAACAAATGCTGAAAAGTATGCGAAAGTGGCAATTAAAATTGCGCCGCTTTTCCCGTATAGTTATTCGGCAATGGCCGAAGTATTTAAAAAACGCGGAAAATATGATAGAGCGATTGAGTGGTACAGAAAGCAGATTAAAATCCAACCGGATTCACCAAATGCTCTTGAAGATATTGCGGGAATTTATTTAGAGGAAGGAAAATTAGATTCTGCAATTGCTGCATATCAACAAGCAATTAGCGTTTTACCGAATGAATGGGAACTTCATTTCAAACTTGCCCGGCTTTACGAAAAACCAGGCAAGAAAAAAGAAGCGTTGGATGAATACAAATTAGCCGTTCAGTGGTTTTATGATGAAAAAAGAAGTGATGATTATTTAACTTCAGTCGAGAAAATAAAGGAGCTATCGAAATAAATGAAAATAATTAGAACATTCTTTGTGGTTTTATTTTGTGCAACTTTGAATGCACAAACAAATGGAATTTACAATATTGTTGATTTCGGTGCTGTTGGCAACGGAGAAAAAGTAAACACCATTGAGATTCAAAAAGCAATAGAACAAGCGGCAAAGACCGGAGGCATAGTTTTAATTCCGCCGGGTAAATTTGTTACCGGTTCGCTTGTGTTAAAAAGTAGTGTTACTATTAATATAATGAAAGGTGCTACTGTTTTAGGAAGTAAGAATCTTTCGGATTATAAAGAACACATTCCCAAATTAAAATCATACAATGATCTTTTCTTAAAGTATAGTTTGTTTTATGCAGAAAAGAAAAATAATATTTCCATAATTGGTGAGGGCACAATTGACGGACAGGGTTCGGCTTTCCCACGAAAGACGAAGAAGAAGCCCGAACGCTATATGAACCGTCCGTATATAATAAGATTTGTTGAATGCAAGAACATAAAAATTGAAGGCGTAACTATGCAAAACTCTGCTATGTGGATGCAGCAATATCTCGCCTGCGAATTTCTGACAATTCATAATATCAAAGTATTCAATCATGTAAATTATAATAATGATATGATGGACATAGACGGTTGTAAAAACGTAGTAATATCCGATTGTTTCGGTGATACCGATGACGATGCAATTACTTTAAAAAGTACGAGTAATAAAATCACCGAGAATGTTACAATTACAAATTGTGTTGTCAGTTCTCATTGTAATGCAATAAAAATGGGAACGGAATCCATTGGCGGATTTAGAAATATAGCTATTTCAAATATAGTTGTAAAACCTTCAGAGGTTAAAAATAATATTTCCGGTTATCCCGAAGGAATTAGTGGAATTACTCTTGCAATGGTTGATGGTGGAATTTTAGACGGTGTTTTAATTAATAATATCAGGATAGACGGACCGCAAGTCCCGATTTACTTGCGTCTCGGTAATCGCGGTAGAACAATACGTAAAGGGATAGGAAAACCCGGTGTTGGTATTTTTAGAAATGTTTCTATTAACAATGTTATAGCAACTAATACGGGGCAATTCGGGTGTTCAATTACAGGTCTGCCAGGTTATCCGATCGAAAATATTTCTCTTTCAAATATACAAATTACATTTATAGGGGGAATAACGAAAAAAGTAAACGCTAACATCCCCGAATTAGAAAAGCATTATCCGGAAAGCGATATGTTCGGAATCCTTCCGTCGTACGGTTTTTTTATCCGCCACGTAAAAAATATTACTTTCTCGAATGTTGAACTCCGCTTGGAGAATAAAGATATTCGTCCGGCAAACATTTTTAAGGACATTGATGGACTTAAACGGTAAGAAATTAGTTTTTAAGAGAACTACGATAAATAGGAATAAAAATATATTTCCTAATTTTCTCATCAATTCCTACTTATTCATTTTTCTGTAAAACGGGATAAGCAATAATCTTGTTAAGTATAATGTATTGTTATAATTGAAGGAAATTTTTAAAATGATATCTTAATAGTTGACAATGAAAATGATATTTACTAAGTTAGTATACCAACTATTCTAAGTATGTTATGAAACATAATCTAAAATTTTATAATTGTCAAAAAAAGAATTTCATTATCAATTTAATGAAGTTTTCAAAGATTTTTTTTTTGATCAAACCAGGTAAATAGAAATGTTAAAAAAATATATAATAAAGACACGGATTTTGTTTTTATTATTTTTTATAGGAGTTTTAACTTCTGCTTTAGCGCAGGGTACAGGCAGCGTTAAAGGAATAGTTTCAGATGCTAGCAATGGTGAACCGCTGATCGGTGCGAACGTTATTATAAAAGGGACAGTATTAGGTGCAGCTACTGATAAGTCCGGATTGTACAGAATTAAAAGAATCCCTGTTGGGAAACAAGTTATAAAATTTAGTTATTTAGGTTACGAAACTAAATCAGTTGAAGTTAATATAATTAAAAATAGATTCGTTAATATAGATGTAACTTTAAAATCTAAATCAATTGTTACTGAAGATGTAGTTGTTACTGCAATGCTTCAAGGGCAAAAAAGAGCAATTAATGAACAGTTAAGTTCAAACACAATTGTTAATGTTGTTTCCAAAGATAAGATAGAAGAATTACCGGATCAGAATGCAGCGGAGTCTTTAAGCCGGCTGCCGGGTATATCTTTGGAAAGAAATGCCGGTGAAGGACAAAAAATTGTAATTCGAGGTTTGTCGCCTAAATTCAATGTAGTTACACTAAACGGAGTTGTTATCCCATCAACCGATGAGGAAAATAGATCTGTTGACTTAAGTATGATTTCTTCCGATATGTTGGGTGGCATAGAAGTTTTTAAAGCGCTAACTCCTGATAAAGATGCTGATGCGGTTGGAGGCTCCGTTAATTTCACAATGAAAAAAGCATCCAAAAAACCTAATCTTAATCTAAAATTCCAAGGTGGTTATAATAACCATGAAAAGTATTATGGCAATTTTAAAGGCGATCTTAATTTTAGTCATAGATATTTTAACGATAAACTAGGTTTTTTAGTTACTGCAAATTACCAAAGAGCAAATCGCGGCTCGGATGGTTTGAGCGTATCGTACGAATTTAACAGAGAGCAAAGACAAGGGGAGGAAAGATCTATAATAAATGTTACAGATTTGAATTTGGTTGATAGAAAAGAGATTAGAGATAGATATGGTGCGAGTATAGTTTTAGATTATGATTTAGGCAATGGTGAACTTTTATTCAGTAGTTTTTACAGTAAAACAGTTAGAGACGAAACGAGAAGAAGAAAACGTTACAGAGTTGGAAATTTTAGAACTGAATACGGATATAGAAGTCTTGAGAAAAATATTGGGATGTTTATAAACAACCTATCAGGTAAACACCACTTCAATTTTATAGATTTTGACTGGAGAGCCGCCCTTTCTTTATCAGAACAAAAAACGCCGTTTGAATTTGACAATCGATTTAGAGAATTAGCAGCATTTAGAAATGATATAATTGATAATAGAGGTCCGCAATTTATTCCGGAAGGTGCAAAGAATGATCTTAACCAGACATTTTTTAAGAATGTGAATGTCTATAATCGTTCAGTTGATGATAAAAATTTTATTGGTGAAATAAATTCTAAAATTGACTTTAAATTAAGCAATAATATTGCCGGTTACGTAAAATTCGGAGGGAAATATCGCTACAAGGATAGAACTAGAAATAATTCCCGTTTGTGGACCGGGCATTTTAATCTTAACAAACTTGGAATTTTATATTCCCAACACCCTGGTTTATTCTATAGGAAATTTTCTCTAACCTCTGATAGAAAGATTCAAATTGCAAATTTCATATCAAATGAAAATCTAATTGGAACTTTCCTAGATGGACAATACAATTTCGGACCGAGCCTTGACGGAGGTCAATTAAAGGAATTTTACGACAGGATGAGAAATTTTACTTTTCCGGATGACAGTTCAAAACTTTTTAGTGACGATCCGGAAATTAAATTACAGGATTACAAGGCCAACGAAGGAATTTTAGGACTTTATGCGATGACGGAGATAAATATCGGACCTCGATTGATGATTTTACCGGGTGTAAGATATGAATACACAAAAAACACATATAAAAGTATTTTCGGCACACCCGTTAGTGGAGAAGAATCAACTCCTAATTTAGTAAATGTTAAAGATACTACCGGTGGTCAAAAGTATGGAGAACTTTTACCTATGGTTCATGTTCGATATAAATTTACAGATTGGTTTGATACCCGTGTAGCTTTCACAAGGTCATTAGCAAGACCGGATTATTTTAACCTTGTACCATGGGAAGAAATTTTAAGATTAGATAGTGAGATTAACAAAGGTAATCCATTCTTAAAACATACCAAAGTTTGGAATTACGATATGTATCTTTCTTTTTATAACAGGTATGGCTTATTTACGCTTGGGGCATTTTATAAAGAACTTTATGATATTGATTATATAAGAAGGTCACGGGTTAAAGAAGGGAAATACAGAGGATTTATGCTTACGCAACCCGTGAATGCAGACCAAAAGTCAACGGTTTTAGGATTTGAAGTAGAAATACAAGCTGATTTTACATTGCTGCCCTCACCCTTTGACGGATTTATAATTTATTTAAACTACTCGCATATGAAATCGAAAACTTTATATCCGTTTTTTGAAATTGGCCCAAGAAGTCCGCTGCCTCCTTTTCAGCCAACAGTAATTGATACGGTCCGAGAAGGTCCCATGCCGGGACAAGCAAATGATATTGTAAATTTAACGCTTGGGTATGAAAAAAAAGGTTTTTCCGGTAGATTGTCGCTTGTCTATCAAGGTAAAAGCTTAGCCACCGTCGGTACACGTGAGGAACTTGACGGTTATACTGATGATTTCTTGAGATGGGATTTAGCGCTTCAGCAGGAAATATTTAAAAGCTTTAAAGTATTTCTAAATTTTAACAATATTACCAATGTTCCCGATAGAGCATTTTTGGGAATTAAAGATTTTCCAACTCAAGAGGAATTTTTCGGATGGACTATGGACTTAGGTATTCGATATAAATTTTAATTTTCTACTTAATTAATGTAATTTCCAATAAAAAGCGAGGTTATTATGAAAGCACAATTAACATTTTTCTTCATCTTGATTTTCTTAATGCTTACATCAAATGCTTTTTCTCAGAGAATTGTTCATGTTGCTCCGGGAGTTGGCACTTTAAATGAAGCAATAGATGGAGATACTACTAGTACCGGTGATCGAGTTGATCTAAACACAATTTACCAATTAGATCGTGGCGATGGTGCAGTTTATATTCTTCTTGGTACAATTGAAAATCGGTTCCCCTTGAAGATATTTGCTCAAGATGGTACGGATGCCAGACCTCAAATAATTCCCGGTGTTGTTTCCGGTGGTGAGTCGTCAAGACCGTTTACACCAAGAGATGATTTATATCTCAAGGGGTTATATGTGACAAATAGAGACGAATTAGGAGGACTTAATACTAGAACTATTCGTGTTAAAACAGATTCGGCTAAAATTGTAATTGAAGACTGTCATATTCAACATGATGGACAATCAGCAATTAGACTTGACGGAGACGATAATAGTATATTTATTATTGACTCATGGGTTGGAGACCAAATGTCTAGCTGGAATAACGGGCGTGGTATTGATGATCGCGGAAATAATATTGATACGTTATATTTGGTAAACTCAACTTTCTATAATATGAGTGCAAGGGTTCTTAGGGATGATGGCGGGTATTTGAAGTATGCATATGTTAACCATTGTACTTTTGTTAATCTTGGTTATAGAATAATGGAATTTGGTGAAGCTGTTGATGTAACCTTTAAAAATAACTTATGTATTAATGATGGTTTTGTAGGGCAAGGACCAACAGATGGAAGAGCTCTTATTGAAATTGATTCATTAGCTTCAGATAATGTGGCTGGATTGGAACAAAGAGTAAACATTTCTTACAATAATTTTTACATTGATCCTGCAATAGCTGCATCTTATAATCCCGATTCTACTATAGCCACACCTAATTTTAATGAATATGCTCAAAAAATGGTTGATGAATCCGGTTTGGCTAATACAAATATTTCAGAGAAAATTGAGTTCACTAAAAATACTGCTTCCGTTAGTGATCTTATTTCGTTTTCTAATGCGTTTTGGTCTAATCCGCTTCATGGCAACGGTGACGTTCCCGATAGTTTTAGATTTGAAGGAGAAGACTTTGACTTTTCTTATCCTACAAATACTCAGTCATATTCATACGGCACTAGTAATCAACCATTAGGAGCGTTAACTTGGTTTGGAATTCCGGTCGGAGTTAATGATAATAACATTCAAATTGTAAAAACGTATAAATTAATGAATAATTATCCTAATCCATTTAATCCTTCTACAGCTATTGAGTTTGCTATTCCGAAAACAAGTAATGTGGAACTTTCCGTCTACAATGCTTTAGGGCAAAAAGTTGCGACTCTTGTTAACGGTGAAGTTACACAAGGAGTTCATAGGACTGTTTGGAATGGATTGACAGACACCGGAGAAAGTGTAGCAAGCGGAATATATTTCTATCGTCTAAAAAGCGGTGAATTTTCAATGTCTAAGAAAATGATACTTATCAAATAATTTGCTTAATTTTAATAAATTACCGATTGTTATATAGTTAGATGAGGAACAAGAAATTGTCAAAGTTAGATTTATACAATCCAACAGCATTATATCTT
Source organism: bacterium BMS3Abin04 (assembly GCA_002898175.1). GTDB lineage: Bacteria > Bacteroidota > Ignavibacteria > Ignavibacteriales > Melioribacteraceae > BMS3ABIN04. Next base: position 279 of record BDSW01000313.1, on the reverse strand, counting down.
CAAATTCAAAAGGATATAAAAAGAAGAATTAAGGAAAATGAATTGAGGATTGGTGATAAAATTCAGTCGCAAAATGAATTGGTGAAATATTATGATGTGAGTTTGATAACTGTTAAAAAAGCTTTGTCAAATCTAATTGCAGAAGGTGTTTTATATAGCCGGATTGGAAAGGGTACTTATATAAATGATCCAAAAGTCAAATTGGATTTATCTAAACATAGGAGCATAGGGGTTGTTCTTCAGAATTTGGAACATCCGTTTTTTGCCCCATTAATTTCT
>BDSW01000312.1 GCA_002898175.1 bacterium BMS3Abin04 | reverse complement strand
GGAGTCAGGTTTTATGATCGAGCCTGTCTCACCGTATTTTAGTAATAAAATTTAAATCCAATTCTAACCAATATTCCACTCATATCAAATTCTCTTTCTAAAATCCTTCTATAATTATTTGTCGGATCACTTACTTCGTAAGTCCAACTGGGATGAGAGGAATGGTATGCAACTTCAAATACCAAATCCGATCTTCTGCCAATCTGAAATTGTACACCGGAACCAATTTGCCATCCAAAGTCGAATGCACTTTTTATTTCATTTTTATCGGGATTTTGGAAATTTCTATAAAAGATAAGTAATACTTCCAAACCTGCACCGGCAGTTATATATCCTTTTATTCTTGGGACTAAATACCGCTCCATTGAAACGCTAAACATAATCGGAATATTGTGCAAATTGGTTTTTGCACGCAATTCATTTATTGAAGAATTTGGAATACCATAGAAACTAGTAAATTCCGTTACTAATTTTTGATCGATATAACTCTTATGAAACCAATCTACACTCCAACCGATATTAAAATCAGCATCAAAATACTTTGCTCCTTGATAACCAATAATAAATCCGCCCTCTGTGGCACTTGGATTAAAATAACCAAATTTGATTGATGACGAACTATATTGAGCAAAAATGCGAAGTGGTAAAAAAAATAGAAGTGCTAAAATAACATTTTTCATAACTTCCTCAATTAATTTAAGACATTTTCTAAATACAATTCCAATGCCATAATTATTCTTTTAATTGAGAGGTTCTTCAAAAGAATTATTTTATATGTGTTTACTATTAATTGCAAATAGGACTAAAAAGTAGACAAAAACTACTTTATAAATCCAAATCAAATACAATAATTATAAAATTGTATTTGTGTTATTAGGCTTCCGGTTTGTTAAGACCCTTTAATTTTAAGTATAGACCAATAATTAAAATTAAAATAGCAATTGTGGCAGCGCCTAAACCGTACCTTCTTGTATGATAATCAGAGATTTCTTCATCCGCTTTTTTAATCGCGTTGTTAGCTATCTTAATCCCTGGAACCGTTAATTCTGCAACCTTTGCCGAACTAAACGTATGCACCGTTGTCCTGGCTTTTATCATGGCTTGATGAGCATCCTTTAACATAAAACCTATAGAAATATCATCCATACCCAACTGCTTAACCTTTATTAATTTAACTTTTGCCGAATCATATAGAGTAGATAAATTAGTTAATTCCTGGTGAATTTTTTTTGCTTCCTCATATCCCTTATCCCCTTTATCATGGCAATCAGAACAAAGGGCATCGTCTCCAACACCTACAAAGCTGTCATTCGGTTTTTTTATGTCATGATTATTATGACAAGTTACACATCCATGATAATCATTATCCCCTTCCCAATCTTTTCCCATTTTAGAAGCTTTAAAATAATTGTAATTATTAACGTGACAAGTTCCGCAAACATTAACTATAGATGAAACCCCGGGTGGAGTTGCACCATGATTCCCATGGCAGTCGTTACAAGCCGGCGCACCTGTTACATCTTTATTCTTGAGCAGATCAATGCCATGTACACTATTAACATACTTTTTATAAATATCAGAAGGTAAATTATATTTATCCATTAACTTTTTATCGCCGTGACATTTATTACAAGTAGCTGGAACATTTAAAGCATAGACCGAAGAACGAGGATCCTTTGGAGGCAGAATACTATGAGCAGTGTGACAACTTGTGCAAACAGCTACATTCTTATCACCCTTTTTCAGTTGAATGCCATGAATACTTGTATAATATTGCTTTACTTGATCTGTTTCTACTTCAGGTCTATAGTTTTTCATAAATTTGAAATCTGAATGACATCTCCCGCAAAATTGTGGAATATCTTTTCTGCTGGGGACACCAACAAAACCGTTTTTCTTAGACATGGCAATATCCTCATCATCACTAGTAGGATCACCGCCATGGCAATCAGCACAAGTAAGGCCGGCCGTAATATGAACATCATAACTTTTAAAATCATCAGGAAGATTTTCATCTGATTTATGACAATTCAAGCATTCATTCTGTCCGTTTTTATCTTGAATTGTTTTCTCCTGCGCGTAGAAAACAGTTGACAGAAGTAAAAGAAAAATACTTAATAAAAAAAACAATTTTTTCATGATCAATTTCCTATAAAGTATAACCAAGAATTGTCAAAACAATTATATAAATAACAGCAAAAATCCCAATTGCAGCTTGAAGTGAAATTTTAGCTCCAGGTTTATTTTTGAATGGAATAAATGGAAAGAGCATCCAGGCTAAACCGGCAAGACCAAATCCTAATACACCTACAAGTTCCCCTTCTAAAAAGAGAATATATGCAGGTAAAAATTTTAAGCTTTGAAACATGAACATAAAATACCACTCCGGTTTAATGCCTGCAGGAGCAGCAGTAAAGGGATCGGCTTTAGGACCTAACTCCCAAGGCAGAAAAACCGCTAACATCAAAAGGACATCAAAGACAACTAACCAGAGAAGAACATCTTTAAGAACAAAATTTGGGAAAAACGGTATATATTTCTTTTTCTCTTCCGGTAATGATTTGAATTTTTCCGGTTCATGCATTCCTTGCTTCTGTACGAATAATAAATGTATGACTAAAAATGCAGTTAAGACCAATGGTAGTACAGCAACATGAATTCCGAAGAACCTTGAAAGCGTAGCACCGGTAACATCCTCACCACCCCTAAGAATAACTTTTAGCGGTTCTCCTATTATAGGCACAACGCCAACAATTTCCGTCCCAACCTTAGTTGCGAAAAATGCCAGTTGGTTCCATGGCAAAAGATAGCCGCTAAATCCAAAAGCAAGAGCAATAGCTAAAGATAAAAATCCTGTTACCCATGTTAATTCTCTTGGCTTTTCATAAGCTCTACTAAAAAACACACTAAACATATGAAGGAACGCAAATAATATCATTAAATTTGCAGACCAACTATGTATACTTCTAATTAGCCATCCAAATTTTACATGAGTCATAATAAATCTTACGCTCTCGTAAGAAGAATTTTCTCCAGGTTTATAATAAAGCAGTAGAAGAATTCCCGTTAAAACCTGTACAGTAAAAAGAAATAAAGTTACACCACCCATATAATACCAAACTGAGTGGCGATGAACCGGTACTTTTTTATGCATGATAAGTTCTTTTAATGCATCCAATTCATATCGGTCACTTAGCCATTTGTCTATTTTATTAAAGTAATTTCCCATTTTTAACTCATCGCGTAATGATAATTTCGTCTTTAACTATTTTTACATCATACTGCTTAAGAGGTCTTGGCGGAGGTCCGGAAATATTTTTACCGTTCAGGTCATATAACCCATTATGGCATGCACACCAAATCTCTTTTAAGTCTTTTCTATATTGGACAATACATTGTAAGTGAGTACACGTTGCCGATAAAGCTTTAAAATTGCCGTTAACGGTTTTAATCAATATAACGGGTTCTCTTCCAAACTTAATAATTTTATAAGAATTATCCTTAAATTTATCTGCTTTGCCGGCTTTAACGGAATTTACCTTTGCCTCTGTAATTTTTGGAGGAATTAAATAAGATACTAATGGGTAAAGAATTGCCCCAAGACTTCCTAAGCCTCCAATACCTAATATTGTATTAATAAATTTTCTTCTAGTTTGCGACATTTTATTCCTATGTAATTTAATTCTATATATTATTTATATTTTTTGTTTATCCACCGTTGATTTTCCCTTCAATTTTGTATAAAATATTGATACTACAAGCAAAATAATTCCCAATAATATAAATGTTATAATTCTCACTTCCGATGACAAACCTGTCATACCGAAGAGTAATAAATAAATAACTGTCATTAAAAGTGTAAGGAGAGCCATAATTCTATATTTGCTGCTCTTTAAAATGACGCTAAATAAAAAGTAAATTATTGAAAGAATAGCCCAGGAAAAGACAACATAATTTTGCGGTAACCAATTATATAACGAATAAGGAAAAATGAAGAATGCACACAAAAGGTAAGAATTCCTAATCAACTCCGAATTCAGGTTCAATCTTTCCTTCTGCCAATTCAAAATTCTTGCACTAACTAAAGCAACAATTCCAAAACTTATACTTATTAATGATACTTTTCCGGCTAAAATTAAATAGGCAATAAGAGTTCCTAAATAAATAAAAAAGTTTGAAATTACAATAAATCTGGACTTAAACAGAAGTGCCGTTATCACAACTACCAAACTCTGCCAACCTAACCATATAAAAAAGTCAGGTCTATCAAAATAACTAATAATAGCAACACTTAATAAAAGGTATCCTGCTATAGATATATAATAAGTCGAATATTTACTTTTACCCTTTTTCCAAAAATATACTGCAGTAGATAGGAAAATTATAAAACCAATAAGGCAGTAAATATGCAAATTAGTAGAATCCATTAAATAAACAATTGTGATAATGATAGTTGTAGATAAAAGCGAATTTAATAATGTACCAACAATTGAATAATAATCTTTTTTCTCAACGTCACAATTAGAGGCAATGCTATAAGAATAAATTAAAAAGTAAATCAATACTAAATAAATACCTATTGCAGGTATTGTAGTTACTTCGGTTTTAATAAACCATATAATATATGAGATATAGGTAAGAAAGATTCCGAAAATAACCAAACCCTTCGAATTTAATTTGACAGCTAAAAAGGCAATTAAGGATGTAAAAAATGTGATCAGAGCTAAAGCTATGTAAACTTCGGATCCTAAAAGTGCCGATATAAAACCAAATATGAAGGCAATCCCAAGTAACTTTTGGGATTCTTTCTTTAATGAAATAAAAACAAAAACAAAGCCGGCAGAAGCAAGCAGGACGGTCTCTAAAGTCCGGTTACTGACTAACGGATTCCCGCTAAAATAGGCCAACCTTAATGTTGAAAAGAATACCAAGATAAAAAAACTTCCGATGAGAAAGTCATTAAGATTTTCTAACCATTGCTTATCCAGTTTTATAAGAATTAATAGAAAACCGGAAATAGAATATCCAATTAAAACAGGTACTATTTGCGGTACCCCTTGAAAAGACAGTGTTATTAAAAACAAAATTCCTATTAATAGTACAACAATCCCAATCTTAGCCAGCCAAAATTTCCCTAAGCGCAATTCCATTGATTCTGAGTCATAACCAATTTCAAATTCGTCAATAGGATTTTTACCTTTATTTCTAATATTCAGAATCTTTTCTATTTGAGCTATTCTATTTTCAAGAGAATGTACTGATTCTTGAATACTTCTGAAGTCTTCATTATTATTCATTAATCTATATAGACTTTAATATAAAACCGTAAAAATTTAACATAATATTATTCATAAAACCACTTAATGCGTACGAAAAGACCCGGTATAACCGGGTCAATTCATATTACGTTTATACGAGGCATTATTTCATTAATATCATTTTCTTAACTTGCACAAAATTGTCGGCTTCCATTCGATAGATATATATTCCAGAAGCATAGTTAGAAGCATTCCAGTCTACGAAATAGTTCCCGGCATTTTTCTGAGTATTAATTAACTCATCAACTTTTTGACCGACTGAGTTATAAATTACAATTCTCACATTTGAAGATTTTGGTATTGAGAATCTGATCATCGTAGTTGGATTAAACGGATTTGGATAATTTTGAGATAATTGGAAATCCGTCGGAGTAGTTAAATCAGTTAATCTAACAGAGACAGGTGTTGTTTTAAACCAAATTCCTTCAGGTCCAAAATAACGTATTAATGTATCTGCCAATGCTTGTTGGTTAGCGCCTCCCCAATCTGTAAAGTCCGCATCAGTCATAGCAATCCCGAAATTAGGATAACTGGTTTTTGCATGGCAACTTACAGCACAAGAATTAGGCATTGAGAAATCTTTTGTCTTTTCAGGTGCAACCGGCAAAAATGTATGACTATGAATGTCATAATTAATTGCACTCTTAGCTGATTTCTGCATATGGCAGTTAGTACATCTTGAAGTTCCGTTACCTTCAGGATCATAAAGATGATGGGTATGCAAAGAAACAACAGCAGCAACAGCAGCTAAAGAATCAGGATTTGTAATATTGGCAACCATTTCTTTTGATACATCTTTAAAATCTCCATGCGTTGCATGGCATGATAAGCATAAAGTATTATCATCTACATCTGTAGTTATAACTAACGGATTACCATCAATACCATCTTCTTCTCGTTCTTCTACTACCTGATGTTCACGACTTGAGCCGTGTGCGTCATGGCAAGTTATGCAAGAAGTTTTGTCATACGGGTTAGTCGGCATATCACTTCTATAAAGATCCTCAAATTGCTGATGATGCTGCTTTGACGTAATTCCGTCACCCCATAGACCTGCGCCTTCACTGTGATAATCGGAAACTCCTTTACCATCTAATATATCTTGAGGTGCCCATCTCAATAAATTTTGATCATCAAAAGAATAACCGAAAGTTCCGTTAGGTTTACTATGCCCTCTTGAGTGACACATTCCGCAAAGGTTATTAATTTGATCGACCGTCATATCTCTTTCAGGATTAATTATATTGGCAGTATTCCCATAATGACCACTACCTGGTCCGTGACAAGTTTCACAGCCTGTATTAATTTCATCTAACTGTCCGTCGCCATTAAGGTCAAAGTAACTAGGATTATCCTTTACGGCTGCATCGTCAGCACTATATTGATGAGCAGAGTTAGCGATCCATTCACCGTTTGCATCTTGAGCTACTACTAAACCTGTTACATGGCAGCCAACACATCCTTTGGCGAAAGATCTTGAGTTACCGGCTGCATCTGCAAGAGTTGTAGTTGCAGGATCATAAATTGGTAGATCACTGCCGTCATACCATGCATCTCCATGATATACTACGTATTCATGAGTTTTTTCATTGTACTGGACAGGAGATATATAAAAATCGGCACTTTCGCCGCTAGTAGTTTGAATTTTTAAAGCATATCGCTGTTTCCAAAGCCCGCTGCCGCCATAGGTCATGTAAACTCTCATGACTTCGTTACCTATAGTAATAGTATAACCATTTGTACTATCATAAGCTAACTTAGGAGCATTTGCGCCGTATTTAGCAAAGTTGGGAGTTGTTGCTAAATCCAGTCCATCTTTAAAATCATCTATGCCGTTTTGATTGGCATCATTAATTATACCTTTTTCCAAAACCATTGAGTTCCGGTCGTTTAAAACCTCCGAATATCCATTTGCATGAAGAGTTGTTCTCCAACTGGATTTATCGGAAGCAATAGCGCCATTATGGCATCCTAAACAGCTCTCAGAACCGACATAAGTAGCTTGCGCCATCAGTATGCCTGAGAACATAAATATAAAAAATATCAAAAAGAAAAAATGAAATATTCGGTACTCATTTTTCATTATTTCCTCCTAGGTTGATTATTAAGAAATCTAACATTGAGTTAGTTTTTTTTGTTACAAGTAAATTAAGACTAATATGTCTTAAGTAAAAGAAAACAATTATTAATAATTTTTCATTTTTATTTAGCAACATTATTTAGACTAATGTTGTATTTTATGTTAAAAATGATGAGGAGGTACTATGAAGATATTAATAGCAGAAGATGAGACTACGATAGCGAACTCATTAAAGAAAAATTTTGCAGATGAAGGACATGATGCACTAATAGCAAACGATGGCGAGAATGCGATAAATAAAATTAAGGAGAATGATTTTGATGCTATTTTACTCGACTGGAGAATGCCGAAGCTAAGCGGATTGGAAGTTTGTAAAAAACTGCGCAGTGAAGGTTTTAATAAACCGATTATTCTTCTAACCGCACTTACAGATATTTCCAACAAAGTTGAAGCGCTTAATACAGGAGCAGATGATTATATTACTAAACCCTTTTCTTTCGAAGAGGTAATGGCAAGGATTGAAGCTGTTGAAAGAAGATATAAATCTGCAACAAGGACTATTATATTTGATAAATATAAGTTAGATTTAGTTACCAGAATTATTGAAACTCCAAATGGTCAAATAAGATTAACAGATAAAGAATTTGAATTGCTAAAGTACTTTCTTGATAATAAAGGCTCTATTATTACTAAAGAACGTCTATGCCGTGATGTCTGGGAATTACCTTTTATACCAACAACCAATATGGTAGAAGTTACAATAAAAAACCTTCGAAGAAAAATTGAGGATGACTCTTCAAAAAAATATATAAAAACTATTTATGGCGAAGGGTATTTATTTCTAACCGATTGATTCACATGAAAAAATCTGTATTTACTAAAACCGTTAAGCGGATAGCAATACTAAATACGCTCGTTATGTTGGGTTTATATATACTTTTTATTTTCTTCACTTTAACAATTGTAAAGTATGTTATTGTAGAAGATAAAGATTCACGTTTGTCGCATGAAATTGAGCATGTAAAAAATGCTTTTATTGTTGAAAATGATTCATTAATTCTTAAGTTCCCTACTGAATTAAATGAGCCTGATCTTACTTACATTACTGAACATCCTTTATTTCTACAAATTTATGATTTAAAAGGTAATTTAATTTACCGAAGCAAAAACTTAGTTTATTATGATGATATATTACTAGGCTTTCCAAATAAGTTTGATCCTTATTATTACGAGGATTTAAAAGTTGGAACGGATAATTTACGAATTATTTATTCACAAATGAAAAATAGTTCAAATCAACCGGTAGGTTATTTTCAACTTGGATCGATTTATTCAAATTTCGGCTATGTAATAAAACGAATACTTCTCTTTAATTTAATTGCAATGCCGCTTACATTATTAATTATTATTTCACTTAGTATTTTCCTTGCAAGAAAAAGCTATCAACCTATCCATAAAATTATTAGCTTAGCAAACAAAATTTCAGCAACTAATTTGAATGAAAGACTAACTTACGAAGCCGAACCAAATGATGAATTGGGTATGTTAAAGCAAACTCTAAATTCGTTATTTGAAAGACTAGAATCACAGGTAAGCGAAATATCCCATTTTACGGACAATGCCTCGCATCAGTTAATGACACCGTTAACAGCAATAAGTTCCGAATTGGATTATATTTTGAAAAAAGAGAGAAACATAAATGAATATAGAGATAGCTTAAAAATATTAAAAACACAAACCGACAGAATGATTAGCATCGTTAAAACAATGTTAATTCTAGCTAGGGAATGTCAAGGGTGCACCGATTCCCAAAATGTTTTTGAGCTAAGCACTTTGATAAATAAAAATGTCTCGGATTTATATAAAAATCAAAATGTAGACTTTTCGGTAGACAAAGAAATTTATTTGCGCGGAAGACCTGATTATTTTTCAATTGTAATGCAGAATTTGATAAATAATGCTCTAAAATATTCCGGTAAAAACCACGTTAACGTATCTATTATAAAAAATAAAGATTGTGCAAAAATCTTGGTCGAAGACCATGGTATTGGAATATCAAAGGCTGATAAGGAAAGAATCTTCGAAAGATTTTATAGAGGGATCAATGGAGAAGGGAAAGGGATTGAAGGCTATGGCTTGGGATTAAGCCTTGTAAAATCGGTTATAACCTCTATGGGCGGAGATATAAAAGTGGAAGATAATGTCCCAACCGGGTCAAAGTTTATTATTATACTTCCACTAATTAAATTCAATTAATTAAGATTTCTAAAAATAGAACCAATTGCAGAAATACCATTTAGAACAGTTTGCCTGCATTATTTTGGCAGGAAATGAGAAATCTCATTTTTATCTTGAATTATAAGATTCTTACCCTGCAAATTAGGGCAAGCTGTTGCTCCGTTTCTCATAAATGACATAAATTCTGATTTCTTAAGATCTCTAATTATTACTTTCATGCCCAACTATTATTTTCTCAAAGTAACT
>BDSW01000311.1 GCA_002898175.1 bacterium BMS3Abin04 | reverse complement strand
TGAAATAATTCACCCCTTCGGAGTTTATTATACTATTTTTTATAAAGCTTTACAGATTGTTAACCCACCCATTGGCGGGCAAGTCTGTGTTACGCCATTTGTGCATTTGCGGCTAAAAATAAAGCCGCTAATTCACCGATTAACTATTATTATATTTAGTGCTATATGAATATAGAATTATACCATTTTTTAATATTTCAAAAGCAAATGGGTTTGTGTCATCAAACTCAGAATTTAAAAATGGATGAGGTTCAATAACTTCATTAAAATTTCTACAATATTTCATTAACTTCAATCGCGTTGTAAACCTATCTTCTTTCAATTCTTTAAGAACAACGGCTAAATCAATATCACTATTATCATTAGCTTTTCTTAAAGCATAAGAACCGAATAAAATAATTTTTTCAATAGGTAACCCGGCTTTTAATAATAATTTGGTATATTCTTTAACTACCCTTTTTATTTCTCTACCTGTTTTAATAGCCATAACCTTATTTCTTTAATTTTATTTATGAAGCCGCTCTAAAAAGACAGCAAACGGTTAAAACCGTTAAAAAAGGGTTCGTTTTTAGCTTTTATTCCCGCGTTTGAAAACACGGGTTGATGATCAACAACCTTTTTGTAGTGAACTTATTTATGTTTTAGAAAATCTTCAACCGAAATCCCGCTTTTTCTTATAAGTGAACGAAGCAATCCGGGTGCAAGTTCTTTGTGATTTGGAATTGAAAGAGTCGGCTTAGACTTATGAAAAAGAATTATATGACTGCCTGTTTGGTGATCAGGAATATAGCCAAACTTTTTAAATATTTTAACAACAGATTTACCGGAAAAATTGGATAGTATCCCCATTAAACGGTAACCTCTCCGAGTAAAAATGTTTCAAATTTATTTTTTTCAATTCGTGAATGTTTTTTTTCAACGAACAGCCAACCCCTTATAGCGTCTTTTATATTTTCCAGAGCTTCGTCAATAGTTTTTCCCTGGCTCATACAGCCGTTCAATTCGGGCACATCAACTACATATCCTTTATATTCTTTATCATACATAATTAGAACTTTGTATTTCATAATAACCTCCGATTAATCGCCTAAATTTGAAACCACGTTTGATTTATTAATTTTTCTAAACATGATAAATAATCAATGGTAATGAAAAAAATATAATAAAATAACAGCAAATGTCAAATTTAATAATTCAATCTGTGTCTAATCCGTGTTAATCTACACATGGTAGACAAGTCTGTGGTTTATCTTTTAACCGCAATGGGCGCAAATAATAACTTTATTACAATTTACTTTCGTAGAGTATAATTGAACTATCTTCAATTTTTGCAAAATCTTTATCAGCAGTAATTAACGGGCAGTTTAGATATTTTCCGGTAGCGGCAATAATTGCATCCGGTAATTTTAAGCTATACTTTTTGCTGAATATTACTACATTTTTTTTATTTCGTTATTGATATCAAAAACCGTACAATCGGATATAAATTCCTTAATTATTTTCAGAGCTTTTTGATTAAGTCCTTTATAAACAAGTAATTCTAACTCAGTAATAAAAGAAATATTACAGCATGATCATTCAAAATGTCCGCAATTCTTTCGTCACCCGATAATAGATACAGTACAATATTTGTATCTATAAGATAGCTATTTCCACTCATTTCTTAATTCTTTTTGGATTGCTAGTGGATTTTTAGTTAACTCGATACTACCACAATACTTTTTCGCATCCAAACCTTTTGATCTTATAGAATTTAATTTCTTTCTATAAGATGCTCTTTTATCTTTTTTATTTATTATTACTTGTGCCATTTTGTAACTTTGTTTGTATTCTAATAAATTTTAACTAAAATATACTATAAAAAATATAACTTTTTAACAAATTTTTATAATTCCATTATTCCATCCGCAGTGGCGGATTCTGTGTTAACCTACCTGCGGTAGACAAGTCTGTGGTTTCTCTTTTAATTAATAAATCTTTTAATTCCTTTTTTCAAATCGAATAACATACCGGTTGTAAATATAGCAACTAATTAATTTTCAATATCTAATTTTGAACTATATCTTTGCTAATTTCTTTTTTCTATTTCTTTTTGATTTACGCAAAGGAAGTTGAAAGTTTCCCGCAACTATTCCCCGCACTGTTATATCTTCATCTAATTTTTCCCACCTTAAAGCAAAACCATTTAACCTAATTTTAACTTCCTTTAATTGAGAATTAGTAGCTTTACTCAATATTTTAAATCTATCGGCAGGGAATCCAATTATTCTTCCATCTATCAATTCTATATAGACTGTTCTGCCTTTAACAGAAACATTAATTGCCGCAGGTTCATTTTGACTTTTATTATTATCTTTTGTGGAATTCATAATATTTCTCCAATAAAAAATCGCAATTTTAGAAAACTAATTTTTCTATTTCTCTTAATTTCGTTGGTTTAATACCCTTATTTCTAGCTAATGCGATAGGAGCCAACCAATATTTGCATTCACTTGCACCATATTCAATATGAATATGAGGAGGATCATTTCCTTCATCCGAGTAAAAATGAAACCTAAAACTTCCAATTCTTAATACAGTTGGCATAATTTATATAATTTTTTTGTAAGAAATATAGTAT
>BDSW01000310.1 GCA_002898175.1 bacterium BMS3Abin04 | reverse complement strand
AGCTTCTTTAAATCCAGTAATATAATTAGTCGATTCTCCAGCTTAGCAACCGATATAAACATGTTAGTATTGATATTGGAAACCATTTTGGGCGGTGGTTCGGTTATGCTTTTAGGAATACGCAGCACTTCTTTTACCTGGTCAACTATAAATCCAATCGTTTTTTCATCCAGCTCTACTACAATTATTCGCGTATTCTGATCTTCTTCTTTACGCGGCATCCCCATTTTAAGTCTAAGGTCTACAACCGGAATTACCTTCCCGCGCAAATTCACAATACCTTCAAAAAACTTGGGTGTATTGGGAACTTTTGTAATTTCCAGCGTTTTATTTATTTCTTGTACCTTTAATATATCGACGGCAAATTCTTCTTTACCTAATTTAAAAGATACCAGTTGTAAAATTTCCTCGATTGTTTCCGTTTGATTCTCTAAGATTTGCATAATATTTTTGATTTATTTATAAAAATTTTATTAACTAAATTATATGTGATTATTACTATGTTTCAACAATTTTCCCGTTTTCTCTTACGTGATAAGAAGAACTTTCTACATCCATTACCCGGCCGTCAATAATAAATTGCTGTGCAAGGTCTTGCAAATTCTCCGTAAGGTGGTTTAAGTCTTCCGTAGCTTGTGCAATCTGCTCGGCTCCTACGCTGGATTCTAGCGACAAGCTGCTTATTGTCTCTACACTTTGACTAATATGTTCTGCATTTTCCGACTGTTCTTCACTAACGGAAGCAACTTCATTTACTACTTCAACAACCTTTTCAAAACCATTGATTATTTTTTCTAAAGATTCACCGGATTTTTTAGCTAGTTCCTTACCGGTATTTACTTCAACAGTGCCTTGTTCCATAGAATTAACAGCGCCTTGTGTATCTTTTTGAATTTGCTTGATCATCATTCCAATTTCTTTAGTTGCTTTCGTTGTTCTTTCGGCAAGCTTTCTTACTTCGTCGGCGACAACTGCAAATCCTCTGCCTTGTTCGCCAGCTCTTGCGGCTTCTATAGCAGCATTAAGTGCCAGCAGGTTGGTTTGATCTGCTATTTCTTCAATAACTTGAATAATTTCCCCAATTTTATTGCTGCTTTTCCCTAATTCTTTTACCGTTTGAGATGCATTTTCAACAACTTCGGCAATTCTATTCATCCCTTTAATTGTTTCCTCAACTACTTGTCCGCCTTCTTTTGCAATCTCTCCTGCCTCGTTAGCAGATTGCGAAGCATTTAACGAATTATTAGTATTTTCAAGAATCCTCGTAGTCATTTTCTGCACAGCATCTGCAATTTCAATTGTTTGATTGTTCTGTTCTTTTGAACCGCTTGCCATTACTTCGGCTGTTGCGGAAATTTCCGCACTCGCGCTTGCGGTAGCTTGTATAGATTCAGTAAGATGAGAAATCATGTTTTTCATGTTTTGAACCACAGCATTAAACCCATGATATAATTTTCCTATTTCGTCATCTTTTGACGGGATACAAATAACCGTCAAATCACCGGAAGCAAATTTTTGCATCTTTTCAAGCATTCTTTCAACACTTTCGGATAAGTATTTCTCTCTGTCTTCTGCTTCTGCAACGGCTTCTTCAATCCTTTTTTCAACCGATTGTTTTTCTCGAAGTAATTCTACTCTGGTTTTCTTTATATTCTTCACCATTTCATTAAAGTCGTTAGCCAAACTGCCAATCTCACCATTGCTGTTTTTCTCAACATGTATGTCAAGATTTCCTGTGGAAACCTCATGAGCAGCTTTACTAATCATATCTATGGGTTTAACAATCTTTTTATTAATAAATTTTATAGTAAAAAACATTACTGAAAATAGTACTGCTAAAAATATAAGCTGATAAGTCTTTAACTTTGCCACACTTCGGACAGATGATGATTCAAACATTTTTACCGCTTTGTTCATTTCCGAAAGCAGTTTTTGGTTTGATTCTAATATGTAATCTTTTCCCTTTTTTACTTCTATGGGATTATTGCTTCCAACTAGTTTTATACTTTCAAAAAAAGGAGTCCAAAGGCTATTTACTTTGTTCAGTTGTGAAAGAATAGCTCCATTTTCCGTTGGCGGAATTTTTAATTCGCTATTACCACGTATTAGTCCTTCTAGTGTTGTATTAAATAATGTTGCTGTTTCCATCAAATCGCTAAAATCATTCTTCCCTTCGGTTACGGCAAAAGCTTCCTTCGCTATTTTTTGTGATAGCATTCTCTGTCTGCCGGCTAAATTAATTACTATCCCATCGGATTTTTGCGAATCTAATGTTAAAAACGTTAATAAAATCATTCCACTAATTACAAATAGAAAGACGGCAGAGAGAGCATAAAATTTATTAATAAGCTTCATTTTTATAATTTCTTTTTATTTAATATATTTTATATTAACTAGTTAAAATATTATTTAAATCTAAAAGTATTAGAAGTTTATTGTCGAGTTTAGCAACAGCTGTAATAAAATCTGCATTTATACCGCCTACAATAGCCGGCGGCGGTTCCGTTACACTTTGCGGAATCCTTAATACCTCGCTTACTTGATCTACTATAAATCCAACTGTATTGCCTTCCAATTCAACCACTATAATCCTCGTATCTTTATCCGGATCCTTATGCGGCAAACCTAAGCGCATTCTTAAATCAATAACGGGTATTATTCTTCCACGCAGATTGATTACCCCTTCCACAAACTCAGGTGTGTTCGGAACTTTCGTTAACATCATCATTCTATTTATTTCTTGTACTTTTAAAATATCTACACCGAATTCCTCGCTGCCTATTTTAAACCCGACCAACTGCAGAAGTTCTTCGGATATTAATGCTGATGTATTTCCATTGCTCATTTAAATACCTCAATATTGTTTAATTCTTAAATGACACTTTGTTTTTCAAGATCCCATTGCTCTATAACATTTTCGAAGTTCACATCATTTGCTCTTTTCTCATCATCTAAATGAAAATGAGAAATAAGATTTTGAAGAGTCTCTGTTAATTGATTCAAATCCTCGGAAGCTTTGGCCATTTGCTCTACTCCCATAGTTGCTTCTGTTGTAACTTTACTTATCGTTTCAATGTTTGTACTTATCTGGCTAAATGTAGAAGATTGTTCCTCGCTTGCCGCAGCAACTTGGTTTATCATTTCCACTGTATTGTCAATTGAAGAGGTAATTTCTGCAATTGCTTTTCCGGCTTGATTTGCCAACTCTTTCCCTTCTTCGGCTTCTTTAGTACCATTATTAATTGTACGTACCGCATTGTACATTTCTTCTTGAATATTGCTTATCATATCTGCAATTTCTTGGGTGGCTTTTGAAGTCCTCTCTGCTAATTTTCTAACTTCATCAGCTACAACCGCAAACCCCCGTCCGTGTTCCCCTGCTCTGGCTGCTTCTATAGCAGCATTCAATGCCAATAAATTTGTTTGGTCGGCTATTTCATTAATTACTGAAAGTATCTCTCCTATTTGTTCGCTGCTTTGACCTAATTTTTGAACGTTGTGTGCGGCTTCGGCAACTACTGTTGCAATGTTATCCATCTTTTCAACTGTTTCAACCACTTTTTCTCCGCCATCACTTGCTAATTGTAAAACTTGATTAGAAGAGTCCGCTACCAACGCCGTATTTTTTGTGGAATCAATAATAGTTTTGTTCATTTCCTCAACCGAAGTTGCTATTTCCTCTGTCTGTGCATTTTGCTCTTGCGCACCGGCTGCCATCTCTTCTGCAGTAGCTGAGATTTCCGTACTAGCACTGGCTGTTGCTAAGGTAGCTTCATACACATTTGTAATAATCGCTTTTATCTTTTTCACAGCATTATTAAATCCAAGGAATAATCTACCAATATCATCATCTTCTTCTTTATCAGGATTTACACTAACTGTTAAATCACCATCGGCAAATTTTTCCATTGCCGAAAGTAAAATTTTTGTACTTCTAGCTAAATAATCTTGAATTTCCTTTATCCTACTAATATCAACAACATACTCAAGCGCGCCGACTATTTCTTCCTCTTCATTTTTCGTTGGCGTACCAGTATACATAATAGGCAAGTTCCTGTCGCACGCATGTGATACGGTCTCAGCGCTTTCAATTCTATCATTTTTCATGGCTTTATATAGAGCACAATTTTCGGTTTGGCAATGATCCGTTTTAAAATTATCATAGCATTTCTCGGTAATTAATTTTTTTACATCTTTTTCTAGAAAAATCGCCGCCGCTTCATTTGCAAACTGAATATTATAATTGCTGTCGATTTTTATAACAGGGGTAGGTAACGAATTTAATAAATATAAATGTTGTTTAACATTTAAGGCAGAAGTTTTTAATGCATTTACTAATACTTTAAGCTCGTCATCTCTATCATATTCAATATTTATATCAAAGTTCTTACTTCCAATATTTTCTGCATATTGAGTAACCAATTCCAAAGGAATGAATAAAACTTTTTTAAAGTAAAAAAACACAATAGTGATAATTAATAACGAAAATAGTAAATCATAAATTAGCGCCGTAATCAAACTGGAATGGAATCCCGCTATATCATCGGTTTGATCGTAAAACAAAGCAATATTTCCTACTTGCTTGTTCGAATAATCATAAAGCGGAATTGCAGTTAAAGAATAGTCCCGGTTATTTTCCTTCAAACTTTTAATTTTATTGGAAAATAAATTGGATTTTATTAGATCACGCGATGTATTATTGGAAAAATCGTAATAAATAATATCTCCTTTTTTAATATCTGTATTACTATTATTAAACCTTTTCGCTTTTTTAAATACACTACCTTTAATTCCCATCGCATAAGATAAATTTAAAGTGTTTGCAATTTCTTTAAATATGTTATCTAAACTGGTTCCGAATTCTACTGAACCGATATGATGACCTCCGTAATTTACCGGGTAAACAATTCTTAGACCTGGACCGCCTCGTCCGACTTCAATACCGGAAACAATTTTGTTGTTTTTATTAGCTTCAACAACGGTTTTTCTAAAAGAAGAAAGATCGTCACCAAATTTTTGCACTTTGTGTAGTCTTAAAAACGATATAGCCGGTGAGAGGTGGAATTGAAACTGGGAAATATTATATTTCGTTTTTAACTTATTATTGTAAAAAAATAATAGTTTATCTCTCAGCGCATCTCTTTTTTTTTCTGCGAATAATTTTACAATTTCTTTGTTCTCTAATAGTAAATCCATGCTCATTTTTAAGTCCTGTTCTTGAACCTTTAACTGCTCTTTAAATGAGTCTGAAAAAAGCTTCATTTTGTTCTCTACATTTCTGCGAAGATTACTTGAGTAGGATAGATAAATATAAATAAAACCGGTTATCGAAATAGTAAGTACCAGACTCAAGAAAATAGCTGGAATTTTAAATTTTAGTAAACTCCTTGAAAATTTCATTTTACTCCATGATTTCAATTCAATTTTGTTGTATTATCGCATTGTAATTTTTCTAGTTTAATTTTGCATAATTATTTTTGAATTTAAGACTCTTTTATAGTATTTTAGCATATAAAATTTTAACAAACCTATAGACTTATGATGATTCTATTTTTCAATCTTACTACTTTTAAATCATCACTGCATTTCATAAAATTCACTCTTTCCAAAAAACTAAATATAGGAGAATTCTGATGGGCTGGCTTACAAGAAGCTTGAGTACATCCATCGGTAAGAAAACAATACAGGCAATTACCGGTTTAATGTTGATACTATTTTTAATAGTTCACTTTGCCGGGAATTACACTATTTGGGGCGGCGAAACACTCTTTACGGCTTATGTTTCAACGCTTGAATCTTTTGGGTGGTTTACTCATATTATTGAAATTTTGCTTGCTTTGGTATTTATAATCCATATTTATTTGGGTCTTCTTTTAGCATGGCAAAATTACAAGGCAACATCAAACAGGTACAGTATTTGGAGTAAAAATAAAATTTACAAGTCAAGCAAATTGATTGATTTTAGTGCACGTTATACGTGGCAAACCGGAGTTTTAATATTGATTTTTCTGCTTGTGCACTTATTTACTTTCTGGTATCAATTTAAGTTTAATGCAAACGGTAGAGAATTATACGAAATAGTTGTGGATTGGTTTAAGAATCCAATTTATGCTGTTTTTTACGTTTTGTTATTAATTACTCTTGCTGTTCATATTAGTCATGGATTTAAAAGTGCATTTCAAACTTTCGGTTGGAACCATCCCAAGTACACACCATGGGTCGAGAAGTTCAGCACATTTTTGGCATGGTTGTTTGGATTAGGGTTCTCATTGATCCCGATGTACTTTTACTTTATATCGTTGGGAGGTAAATAATGGTAAATTTAAAATCGAATGTTCCGGAAGGAAACCTTGCTGAAAAATGGACCAATCATAAATTTAATATGAAATTAGTAAACCCGGCAAATAAAAGGAAATTTGATATTATTGTAGTTGGTTCAGGATTAGCCGGAGCATCAGCAGCCGCTACTTTTGGCGAACTTGGATATAAAGTTAAAATTTTTACGTTTCATGATTCTCCCCGTCGCGCTCATTCAATTGCCGCACAAGGCGGAATTAATGCTGCTAAAAATTACCCGAATGACGGTGACTCTATTTACCGCCTATTTCATGATACAATTAAAGGCGGTGATTATAGATCGAGGGAAGCAAACACATATCGTTTAGCTGAACTAAGTAATAATATAATCGATCAATGTGTAGCACAAGGTGTTCCGTTTGCGCGTGAATATGGCGGTACCTTGTCTAACCGGTCATTTGGCGGCGCCCAAGTTTCCCGTACATTTTATGCTCGCGGTGAAACGGGCCAACAATTATTACTTGGAGCTTATGGATCACTAAACAGACAAACTAAAGCCGGCAACGTTAAGATCTTTCCTCGTCGTGAAATGTTAGACTTAGTACTGGTTGATGGAAAAGCCAAGGGAATAATAGTTAGAAACTTATTAACCGGCGAACTTGAAAGACACGCTGCTCAAGCTGTTATACTAGCTTCAGGCGGTTATGTGAATGTATATTATCTTTCAACAAATGCTATGAACAGTAATGCAACGGCAGCCTGGAGAGCTCATAAACGCGGCGCACTATTTGCAAATCCATGCTATACGCAAATTCACCCGACGTGCTTACCGGTTCATGGAGAGTCGCAATCCAAATTGGTTTTAATGAGCGAAAGTTTAAGAAATGATGCGAGAATTTGGGTGCCTAAAAAAGTAGGAGACACTAGGGATCCCAAGGACATTCCTGAAAACGAAAGAGATTATTATTTGGAAAGAAAATATCCTGCTTTCGGAAATCTAGTCCCGCGTGACGTTGCTTCCAGAAATGCTAAATATGTATGTGACGAAGGACGCGGAGTTAACGGCGGAAAAGCTGTCTATCTGGATTTCAACGATGCTTTTAGCAGAATTTGTAAAGAGGGTATAAAAGATAAGTATGGTAATTTATTCGACATGTATCAAAATATTACCGGTGTAAACCCTTATGAAGTTCCAATGCAAATTTATCCTGCTCCGCATTACGGCATGGGCGGTTTATGGGTAGATTATAATTTGATGAGTAATATACCCGGATTTTTTGTTATTGGCGAAGCTAACTTCTCTGATCACGGTGCAAACAGACTTGGCGCCAGCGCTTTGATGCAAGGTTTGGCTGACGGTTACTTTGTTATTCCTTATACTATTGGAAATTATTTTGGGACAGAAAAACCTGAAAAAGTTAGTACCGATAGAAAAGAGTTTCAGGAAGCGGAAGAAAACGTAAATAACAGCGTAAGCAAACTAATTGCAATTAATGGAAATCAAACAGTTGATTCAATTCATAAAAAGTTAGGTCATTTATTAATTGATAAGGTGGGAATGTCTCGAAGCGAAAAGGGATTAAATGAGGCAATTAAAGAGATAAGAGAATTGAGAGATGAATTTTGGCATGACGTTAAAGTTGTTGGAACAGGAGAAGAACTGAACCAAACCTTAGAGCGCGCCGGCAGAGTTGCAGATTTTCTTGAACTAGGAGAATTAATGGCTGTAGATGCTTTAAATAGGAATGAATCATGCGGCGCCCATTTCCGGGAAGAATACCAGACTGAAGAAGGTGAAGCAATAAGAAATGATGAGGATTATAAATATGTAGCTGCTTGGGAATATAAAAAAGCAGGCGAATGGGAGTTAAATAAAGAAAATCTTGAATTTGAATTTGTTAAATTAGCTACGAGGAGTTATAAATAATGGCAAATAATCACTTAAACTTGACGTTGAAAATCTGGCGACAAGAATCTCCCGAAGCAAAAGGACACTTCGAAGAGTTCCAAGAAAAAGTTTCGCCCGATGCATCCATCCTCGAGATGCTCGATGATCTTAATAATAGATTAGAATCGGAAGGAAAAATACCGGTGGCATTTGAAAGCGACTGCCGAGAAGGCATTTGCGGTACTTGCGGAATAGTTGTTAACGGTCATCCGCACGGTCATCTGCCCAAAACGGCAACTTGCCAATTACATATGAGAAACTTCAAAGATGGTGAGACAATATTTCTTGAACCATTTAGGGCAGGAGCGTTTCCTATCATTAAAGATCTAATTGTTGATCGCTCTAAATTCGATAATATTCAGCAAGCAGGAGGCTATATTTCATTTAATACCGGAAGCGCTCCGGACGCTAATTCCATTCTTGTTTCAAAAGAAGTTGCAGATACAGCGCTGGATGCCGCAGAATGTATTGGATGCGGTGCATGCGTTGCCGCTTGTAAAAATTCTTCGGCTATGTTATTTGTTAGCGCTAAAGTTTCGCAATTTGCAGTTTTACCTCAAGGTCATCCGGAAAGATACGAACGTGTTCATGAAATGGTTTTGGCTATGGACGAAAGCGGATTTGGAAGCTGCACAAATACTTATGCGTGCGAAGCCGAGTGCCCTAAAGGTATTTCCGTGTTGAACATTGCAAGGATGAACAGAGAGTATGTAAAAGCCGAAGTAACGATTCCCAAATTGGAAGTTAATGTAAGATAGTATATATCTCTTTTGGTTGGTTTCAAAGGAAGTGATTTTTTCTAATTAAATCACTTCCTTTTTTATCTAATACTATAATCTTTTATTTTGTTTCGTAAACTGATACTAAAAATGGTTGCTCCGGCTAATAATGATAGTATTAATTCATTTGGATTAATAAAAAAGCCGGAAATTGTAGAAGACTTTATAAAAAACATTCTAATAACTAATGCAGTTGATAAAAAAACTATAGCGGCAAGCAAACCGTGAAAAATTGGAGATAAAAATAAGTTTTTAAAGTTGGCAGAAAAACTATTATCCAATTGTTTTTCTATTCTTTTGAATTTTTGAAGATTATTCATTTTTCCCTCATTGTTAAATATTCTACCTCAAAATAAATCAATCCGCGCGTAAAAGTCAGTGACGAAGATTAAAATTTGATTTTAAGAGTGGGAAATTCAACGAGATTGTGATTTAAGATACAGATTTAAACTAATGGAGTGCAAAAGAAGTAACAATTTCATCCAAAAAATAAGTCTTCCTTTGCATTTTTTGAATATATATTTCTTGGAAGTCGGTAAAAACTGTACTTAGTTATGAAAAATCAAATAGGAGTTGGGATCGAATAAAAATAACTAGTAAAATTTTATCCGACCCCATTTATTTCTAGGGTCAATTTAGAAATATCTTTTTATCTATTAACGATGGACCGTTTTTAGTTTTCTTTAGTTCTTGATTGCGTTTCTCTAACAAGTGAATTCTTCGGTCGAGATTATCTAATTTTTTATGAAGAGAATTATTTCTGTTAAACATAATCTTCGCAATTTTTTCCATAGTAGTTTCAATATTGAACGGTTTCAAGATATAATCGGAAACGCCTAGCGAAAGAACTTTTTTGAGCGCCATTTTTTCACTGATAGCGGTTATCATAATTACAGGAAGATCATGATATTCTTTTTTAAATCTTATTTTTTTTAGAAATTCATAACCGTCCATATTCGGCATCATATAATCAAGAATAATAAAATCCGGCTTGTGAATCGGCAGCAGTTTTAGCGCTTCAACACCATCGTTAGCAGTATAAACATTACAATAAAATTTGCGAGTAAGAATTTTTTTAATTAACATTCTTGTACCGCTGTTATCTTCTACTAATAATACATTAAACATGATTGCTCCTCTACATTAAGTATTATTTTATTATGAATAAATTTTCCCGAAATAAAACATATAACGAAAAGAAAAAGCTAACAATCCGCCTAAGAATGAAAATACAAGCTCCGGTGTGTGTATAAATCTTTTAACAAAAAGATGAATAGAGCTAAACGCATTATAACTATTGCTAAATTGTATTGATTGAGTCGCTATGTTATAACTGATAATATTAGTAGCAACTAACACGGATAAAGTAATTATAAAACCAATTCCGCCAACAAACAACAGACTCCAAAGGTGGTATCTAGCAACAAAGTTATTATTTCTTTTACGATATATGTTTCTTGATTTCATTTGCATAATTTTTCTTGTCTCGCTAGTAAATTAAAAGGATCGCAAAAGTAAATGCTGTGTTTTAAAACACATTTCAAATCAAAATTCTCAAAATGTCTGTTTCATTATGATTTGAATTTTAGATTCCTTTTTATATTAATAGCCGAGTAAGTATTTATACGGCTGATAAAAGTTTGATTTAAGTTTAGATTAGTAATAAAAGCAGATATGAATACGAATAACAAACAAAAATATTTAATCTGGTTGAAATTAAATACTTATAATGAAAGTTAATACAAAATTTACATTCCGAAAATTGTAAAAATCAAATATTTTTATGCGTCATTTTCAGACAAGTATCTCATTTTAACCCGATAAAAAGCAATGATTTAATGCAATATTTGCATTAATGATGAATAATGAATGCTACTATTAATTGGCATTATTGTTGGGATTATAGAGTAAATTAATTTTAACTATAAAGCGAACGAGCGATTTTCCGATAATATTATATTAAAAATAAAATTGAGTTTGAAAAGCATTTTTTCTCCATTAAAATGACATTTAAACTAAAAGTCTTTGAGAACATTAAGAAACAGAGGAGCCCAAGAGTTTTCTTAATCTATTGGGAGTTATTTGTATGGAATTGTATTATGAAACATCTTTATCCGCTTACATTCTTCTGCAAGAGGTGAATAAGCAACTTGATATTCATGAATCTCCGGAAGAAAGTAAAAAGAATGGGAATGACAAAAGAATAATTAAAAAATGCTTTAAAGTTATAGAAGAAAGATATCCTGATTTTAAAGAACAGGAAAAAATTAAACACTACATTGAAAATATTTTTTCTCAGTAATTTTACTGCAGAATGCGAAAACTAATTTATGCGCATTTCTCACTTTAATAATTTCTTTGGAATCATTTTTTCCTGTAGAAAGTTGATGCAGATCATAGATTTTTAAAAAACGATCGATTTATTTATATATAGAAAAACGAAATACTCCAATTTAACATCAAATATTGAAAATAAGAATGGATCTAGATTCTTCGTTAAAGAGAAAATCAAAACTTATAAGTAAAGAGCCTTCCTCAAAACAACTTTACTCAAAGAGTCAGAGACTGGAAGATAAAACATTATCCACTGAAGAAAACTCCGGCTTAGATAAATCTTATTCTAAAAATAAAAAACCATCTCCAAACAGCTCAAATATTTTCGGTAATAAAAATTTTTTTTCGATGGTTACTCATAATCTCAGAAATCCTTTTGGTACTTTATTAGGTTTTACCGAAATGATGACTCTTGAATTTGAAGATTTAACGGATGAAGAAAAAAAATATTTTATAACTGAAATTAGTAATTCGGCAAAATTTATTTATGACTCGTTTGAAAATCTAATTCATTGGATTTATTTAAATTCTCAGTTTTCTGATCTGGACAAAGAATCATTTGATTTATATGATATTATTCTTGATGAGGTTCAGAAAATAAAGAAAAAAACTGCTGAAAAAAGGATAAATATTCATATACAAAAAGAAGATAATTTACCAGTATGTGCCGGCAGAATTTTAATAATAATGCTGGTAAGAAATCTTTTATCAAATGCGGTAAAATTTAATGATTCTAACGGTGAAATTAACATTACATTTGAAGAAAATGATGCTAAAATAATTACAAACATTTCAGACACGGGTCGTGGAATTGACGGGGAAAACATTGATAATTTGTTTTCGGTGGAAGGAGTTGAACAATCTAGTAAAAATATAACAGAAAAAGGTATAGGGCTCGGATTACTGCTTTGCAAAAGAATTGTTGAAGTTCATAACGGTCAAATTTGGTACGATAGTGCTTTAGGAAAAGGAAGCACTTTTTCATTCTCATTGCCGAAAGTTAAAATATGTTCTACGGAGGATTGATGGAACAAGTTACTCTGGAAAAAGTAAATGAAATAGCTCAAACGTATTTTGGTCTTTTAATTGAAAGACACAAAAAACTAGGTTTTAAAGTGGACATAATTGAAGAAGATAATCTTAAAAAAAATGAACAGCACGTTTTTTATCTTCGGTTTACAAATTCAGCGAACGAATGTAAACTTTACAAAATTATGCCCTACGTTCATTAGTAGTGACATTCTCTTAAATATTGTTTTTAATAAAATAACTTTATCCTTTCGTTAAAAAAATTGTTCGATTAATCATATCGACAAACCGCATCCTAGAAGTTATAGTCTTGCAATGATCAACTTTCAAATTATAAGTTGCTTTAATATAAATTTTTCCTTAACATAAAAACACGTATAACCCGATCGAAATTTATTCAATAAAAGTTTTGGGTTTAAAATAAAAGAGTTACGTTTAACATCTATTTTTTTTAAATTTATTATATCATTATTAAAAATCTGCATCCAATAATTTCTGTTCAACTATTCTTTAGAAGGTACTCTCATGCTGGAAAAGGAAATTAAGTTTATTTATGATTTCAACATTAATTTAATCAAGCAACTGGGAATTTATTTCACAATTGAAGATCTGAAAAGAAATGATATTCACCCGGCAATATTTAAGTATTTATCAGCCGAAATAGACTATCAGATTTTTGAGGACCGTAGGAATTTATTAAAAAATTCGGCATTTGATTATTCGGGAGAAAAGATAAATGAGTATTTCTCTTATATAAGCGATGAAATAAAAAAAACAAAAAGATTTTTTCACAAAGATATTTCGGATTTATTACTTCAAGCAATTTCCTTTAATACAAATCTTCTTACTCATCCTAAAGAAACATTGTTAAAGTTTATCTTTGACTCAAGCGATGTTAAGTCGATACCGGAAATTAAACAAAGCTTAAATTATTTATATTATTATCAATACTTAAAACAAATAATACTCTCATACTTTTCACAGAAAAAATTAATATCAATTAATAAAACCGAGTTTGAAAAGTTATTAAATAAGATTGATACTTTGGGATTTGAAACGCGTTTGAACGAGATTTTAACTATTGCCGTTACTTCAATGTCTGACTTTTTTAATATAGGTGTTTCACCAAAAGATTCTATACCGTTAATTTCTATTGAACAATTTCTATACGAAAAGCACTTAACGGCACACATAAAAAAACTAAAAGAAAAATTTCCGGGGGACAATAAACTAAGATACTCAAGCCAAAAAATTCAAAATGTTATTAAAGGTATCGTTACCTCACAATCAGAATTCAACAATAATATAAGCGCCTCTGAAATTATAAACGAACAGAGAGAAAATAGGAATTATGAATCTGAAGCCCAAACTACACTTGATAGCTTTGTAGAAGAAAATGACGATGCTTTAGTTGAGTTACCGGCAGATGAAGTTGAATCCAAAGTTGAAATAAATGAATTGGTTGAGGAAGAAGAAACCTCGAATTTAGAAATTATTACTATACCGGAAAATAAAGAAGAACCAATAATTGATGATAGAATTACTGACAAAGAAATCCCGGGAAATGAAGTTGACTTTATTGAGAAGGTTGTTGAAAATGCCGAAGAAGAAAAATTGACCGATCAGAAGATAGAAATTGAGGATTTTGTAGAAGAGACGCATGACCCCTTTGATACTGTAGAAACAGAGACTACAATTACAATAACCGATTTTACTGAAAATGAAGATATTGAAATACAATCTTTAGCCGATAATGAAGAAGCTCTTGAGTTAGAGACAACTTTAGAAACAGTTAATGAAGAAAATTTTGAGGACAAATCTGAAGTAGAATTACTCGGCGAAGATGAAACTGTTGAGATATTTGATGAAACCGCTATTGAAAGAACTTCTGCTGAGGACAAGGAAGTAATTAAAGAAGATAATATAGAAAACAACCCGGATCTCGAACTTGAATCTCCATCGGATGTAGTTGAATCCGGAATCCCGGATGAAAATCAAATTAATGACGAAATAGCGGAGGTTAGTTACGGACAGGAAGTCCTCTCTGATAAGGACAAAGCAGCTGACTTCTCTATAGTTGAAGCAGGGACCGGCACCGAAGATGATTCTGCATTAAACCCAGAAGTTGAGTTTTACACGGAAGAAGATAAAACTGAAATTTCTCAGATAGATAAAATTGATATTGACACAGAAGTATTTGAAAAGTATTTCGATAAAACATTTTTTGAAATTGCAGGAAATTTTAATGAATTAAATGTAGAAAATTTGTATAATGTTCTATCTGCACAAAGCAAACCTTATAATGACAGCGAATTCCAAAGTATTGTAAACCAAATTACTCCTTTCGATAATGACTATATGCTCGAAAAGATTAATTTAGTTAATAAAAACACATTTAACAACAACGACGAACTTATAGATGATATAAACTCTAATGATGACCCTGTTGTTGAAAAAATAGTTGATGCGGAAACTATTCCCCTGCAAAATGAAAATAAACCGGATATTGGGCCCGGTAATTTAGCAGTTGAACAGATAAAGGAGAAGGAAATTTCCAATACCGAAAGTTCATCTATTAAGAATGTAACTGAAGAAGAAATATTAAGTATTGAAGGAGAGAAATTTACTGAATTAATAATTTCTCCGCGTTTGGAAGAAATTGAAATAAAGACTGAAAACAATATTTGGGAAAATGTTAATGAGTACGAAGTTGAACATATTTCGAAGTTAAATGATGAATTGGCTGAACTTGTGGTAACGCCTGATATTGAAATAACGGTAGATAAGAATATCATCGGCACAAAGATTCCAGACAATCAAAAAAATATTTTAATCAAGGATTTTACAATGAACGAAGAAGCAGAAGAGACAATTACCGTTCAGCATATTGATCCAAAAGAAGAAATTCCAAGTAATATTACGGTTGATGAAAGTCCGGCAATTGATGAAGAACCTGAAACAGAATATGAAGATGCTGTTATAGAATTTACAGAAGAAAATGTTGTTGATGAAGCCGTTACAGAGACGGAAGAGACAAATATTGATGAGAATGGAAAGTTAACTATCTCACAAGTTAAACATCATGAGGATATGCCGAGAATAATTGAAGTTGTGTTTGATTATGACATGATTGCATTTAACGATATTTGTAATAAAATTTCAGAATGCTCGCAAGAAAATGAAGCTTTGCTGCTAATTGATAATTATTGTAAAGAAAACCGAATTAACCTCGAAGGGAAGGAGACTAACTTATTTAAATCTCTTATCTCAAGAATATACATTCCAGAATAAATACTATGTTTTTAGATTATGCCGAAATATTTGTTAAAGCCGGTAATGGCGGTGATGGAGCTGTGTCGTTTAGAAGAGAAAAATTTGTCGCTAAAGGCGGACCCTCCGGGGGAAACGGCGGAAACGGCGGAAATGTTATAATTAAAGCTGATGAAAATTTACATACACTTTTAGATTTTAGGTATAAAAGAAAGTACATTGCTCAAAATGGTGAAAAAGGAGGAAAGTCCTTAAAAGACGGCAAGGGCGGAAAGGACCTCGTTATCAAAGTCCCCGTCGGAACCATTGTTAAAGATTCCGAAACTAAAGAAGTTATTTACGATCTGAAAAGTAACGGTGAGGAATTTATCATTGCCGCCGGAGGCAGAGGCGGAAAAGGTAATAGTAATTTCGCAACCTCTACAAATCAAACACCGCGATATGCTCAAGGCGGTAAACCCGGTGAAGAGCATAAAATAATTTTAGAGCTAAAACTCATTGCAGATGTAGGTTTAGTCGGGTTTCCAAACGCAGGCAAATCTACACTTATTTCGGTCATCTCGGCAGCTCGACCTAAAATAGCCGACTATCCCTTCACAACATTAAAGCCTAACTTGGGTATTGTGAATTATAAAGAATTTAAAAGTTTTACCGTTGCCGATATTCCCGGTTTAATTGAAGGTGCTCACTTAGGAAAAGGATTGGGACATCAATTTTTGAAGCATATCGAAAGAACAAAAATTCTATTGTTTTTACTCGATATTACTTCAGAAAAAATTAAAGAAGACTACAACATTTTAAGAAAAGAACTAATGAATTATAGCAACGAGCTAAGTAAGAAGAAAATAATAGTTGCCTTTTCTAAGGCTGATTTGGTTTCTGACGAAGAAATAAACAGCATACTACAAATTAATCTAGAAAGTTATAATAAAAAGATAATAGCAATTTCTTCAGTCACCAAATACAATATACCCTTATTATTGGATACACTGTGGAACGAGTTGAACGAATAAATACAAGAAAATATGCCGGCTATTTATTCGTTTTAGTTGTAATAACTTTCATAATTGCAATTGTTAGTCTTTCTTTTGGATCCGTTAATATCTCATTTCAAAATATCATTAAAATATTGTTTGGGACTGAAAACAATAGTACTGCAAGCAAGATAATATTCGGGATTAGAGGACCACGTATACTTTTCGCTGTTGCTGTTGGTGGCGGACTATCGGTTGCCGGGGCGGTTTTCCAGGCAATTCTACTTAATCCTTTAGCCGAGCCTTATATACTTGGGATTTCCAGTGGAGGAGCCTTTGGTGCAGTACTTTCCTTTCTTTTAGGTTTATCATTTCTATCGACACAAATATTTGCTTTTTCCGGCGCACTTATTGTTATTATAATTGTTTTCTTGGTCGGGAGAAGATTTGGTGAATTAGAACCGGACGTTCTTTTACTATCCGGTGTCATGATCGGTGCTTTTTTTGCTTCCGGTATTTTAGTAATGACAACTGTTCTGGATAACTCTTTAAGAACAGCAATACTATGGCTTATCGGGAGTTTGTCTTTTGCAAGAAATGAAAATCTTATTTATATTTTAGTAATTACACTTGTTATTGTGACAATCCTTGTTTTCAATTCACAAAAATACAACGTGCTGTCCTTAGGTTCCGAAAGTGCCAAACAGCTTGGAGTAAATACAAAATTCATAAAAAATTCATCCTATGTTCTTTCCAGTTTACTTGTAGGAGCCATTGTTTCCGTTAGCGGTATTATCGGTTTTGTCGGTCTAATTGTTCCTCATGTTAGTCGAATGCTTTTTGGACAGGATTATAGAATTATTGTTCCTTCTTCATTTTTTATCGGAGCATCTTTTTTGATGCTGGCAGATACATTAGCCAGGTATATTATTGCTCCCGCAGAATTACCGGTCGGCGCCATCACTGCAATTATTGGTGCTCCAATCTTTATATATTTATTAAGGAAAAGATTCAGCCTCTACAGATAAATTCGGACCATGGAACTATTACGACTGATGAATTATTTTAGACATAATTAACTATTCGTTTTTATTTGCACTAAAAGTTTATTGATGGTTCTAAAGTTAAAATATATTTGTAATTAGTTGACAAATTTATTATAAATTATTTATTTAAATTTATTATGGTAAGTTTGAAGATATTATTACGTAATGAATTTATAATTTCTTAAATGTAAACAACTTAAATAAAAATAGAATTCATTCATTTTTCAATAGGAGTAAAAATGTCAATTTTTAAAAAAATCAAAATCATAATATTTATGATTAGCCTGTTCACAATAACCGCCGGTCAGCAGGCATTAGCCCAAGATATTAAAGAGACTTTATTTAAGGATGCTAAAACTGCTTTGGAGAATGCAAAGAAAGTAAATGCCGATATTTTAGCACCGACAAATTTCAACAAAGCAATGGAACTCTATAAAGAAGCCGGTTCGGATTACG
The DNA here is from genome assembly GCA_002898175.1 of bacterium BMS3Abin04. Classification (GTDB taxonomy): domain Bacteria; phylum Bacteroidota; class Ignavibacteria; order Ignavibacteriales; family Melioribacteraceae; genus BMS3ABIN04. The sequence goes on along the minus strand of BDSW01000310.1, from coordinate 1,363 downwards.
CGAGCGGGAGTAATCTCGAAGATATCAGAGAGGGATTAAAAAAAGCTACCACTTATTTTAATATTGCTTCAAAAGCTACTAAGTTAGCTAACGTTACATTCGAAACATGTATAAAAGCACGTAAAGATGCCCTAAAAGCAGAAGCCGATAAGAATAACAAGGAGCTTTGGAAACAGGCTGAAGATACTTTTATTGATGCGGCAGAAGCGCTAGAGGATGGCGATGTAAACGATGCAAAAGAAACAGCCGGAGAGGCAGAAAAACTTTTTCGTGATGCCGAATTAAAATCAATAGAAGTAAATTATTTCCAAAGCACTCGAAACCTTTTGAAGGATGCAGACGATAAAGATGTTGTAGATAATGCACCCAAGACCCTCGCTCTTGCTACAAAATTACTCAAAGAAGCCAAAGCTAAATTAACTAAGAACCGTTATGATACCGATGAACCTCGCAACCTGGCTAAACAAGCAAAATACGAAGCAAAGCACGCTATGTTTTTAGATCAGTATGCCCGAAAAGTAGATGATCAAGACAAAACAGTTGAAGATATTATTCTTGATTGGGAAACTCCCCTAAAAAAAATTGCTTCATCCTTAAATTTAAACGCCAAGTTCGAAAACGGATATAAACCGATTACAAAAACGATTGTGGATAATATTCTGAAATATCAAGATAGTTTAGCTGAGTTAAACGTTCAAAATAGAAATTTAATGAAACAAGTAAAAGAAATGAGTAAACAGCTTGGTTCCCTTTCAAAAGAGAAATCCACAATGCAGCAGCAATTGGCAATACAATCAAAGATACGCAAAAAATTTCAAGCAATACAAAAAGTATTTAGTCGAGACGAAGCTAAAGTTTTAAGAGACGGTGATAATATATTAATTCGTTTAGTAGGACTCAATTTCCCTTCCGGAAAATCTATTATCGGTCCGGACAATTTTAGTCTACTAACAAAGGTTCAAGATGCAATCAATACTTTCCCCGGCAGTAAGTTGGTTATCGAAGGGCATACGGATTCTTACGGCAGTGAAGAATCCAATTTGCAATTATCTCAAGACCGTGCCGATGCAGTAAGACAATATCTGCTTGCTAATATGCGCAATATAACTCCGACTCAAATATCTTCCGTTGGTTATGGCGAAAGTAAACCGATAGCAAATAACGAAACCAAAGAAGGTCGGGCAAAAAACAGAAGGATTGATATTGTTATACATCCGAATTTAGCTAACATAAAGTAGCAAACTATAAAAAGAATTGTCATACTTCTTATACTAACCGGTTGAGATAATTTCTTAACCGGTTAGTAAGATTTATTAAAGACATTTTTTGTTTTTCTTAGCAGCATTTATGTGAAATTATTTTA
>BDSW01000309.1 GCA_002898175.1 bacterium BMS3Abin04 | reverse complement strand
GAATTAAATACTTAAATTTAAGTCATCTTAATTATTATGTTAAACTAAACATGTAATTCTAGTCTTTGATGACGGGATTAGCGATTACAATTTATTTTATTTTGGAGGTTAAATGAGCGAAGAAGAAAAGGATCAGATTGTAGAAGAAAAAAAACCTGAGTCTTTTGATAACGCTAAATTTTTAAATGCTGATGAATATTCACCTGAAGAATTGCAATCTTTAGCAAAATTGTACGATGAATCTTTTAGGGATTTTAAAGAAGGGGAAATCATTTCGGGAACAATAGTTAGCTTTGCCGGCGATAATGTTGTAATTGATGTTGGTTTTAAATCCGACGGAACAATACCTAAAGCCGACTTTTCTTCAACAGAAGAATTAAAAATCGGTTCTAAAGTTGACGTTGTTGTTGAAAGCGTTGAAGATAGTGAAGGTAACTTAGTCTTAAGTAAAAAACGAGCCGATTTCTTAAAAGTTTGGGCTAAAATTATTGAAGCGTATGAAAATGAAACTATCCTTACAGGCAAAATATTAAAACGAATTAAAGGCGGTATGGTTGTTGACCTAATGGGAATTGAAGCATTTCTTCCCGGTTCACAGATTGATATTAGACCCGTTAGAGATTTTGATGCTTTTGTCGGTCAGACAATGGATTTCAAAATAGTTAAAATTAATATTCCTACAGAAAATGTTGTCGTTTCACACAAAGCTTTAATTGAAGAAACAATTTCAGATCAAAGGAAAGAAATTCTTGATGGTTTGGAAAAAGGTCAAATTCTTGAAGGTACGGTAAAAGCAATTACGGATTTTGGAGTTTTTGTTGACCTTGGAGGAGTTGACGGTTTAGTTCATATAACCGATTTAAGCTGGGGACGAATAAATCATCCTAGCGAAGTTGTTAGATTAGATGAAAAAATTAAGGTAGTTGTAACGGATTTTGATAAAGAGAAAAAACGAATTTCGTTAAGCTTAAAACAACTGGTCCCGCATCCTTGGGAAAATATTGAAGATAAGTATAAAATCGGCGATAAAGTTTCCGGAAGAGTTGTTTCCTTAACCGACTATGGTGCATTTATTGAAATTGAAAAGGGCATTGAAGGACTAATTCATATATCCGAAATGAGCTGGACACAGCATATCAATCATCCTTCTCAATTTGTTTCTATGGGTCAAGTTGTTGAAGCTGTAATATTAAGCTTAGACAAAAACGATAAGAAGATTTCTTTAGGTATGAAACAATTAACACCTGATCCTTGGCAGGAATTAATGAAAAGATATCCTGTCGGTTCAAAACACGTTGGTACCGTAAGAAATTTAACAAACTTTGGTGTGTTTGTTGAGTTGGAGCCGGGAATTGACGGTTTAGTTCATATATCGGATTTGTCTTGGACTAAAAAAGTTCGTCATCCCGGAGAGATTGTTAAAAAAGGCGAAAAACTGGAAGTAGTTGTTTTAGGAATAGATACTGATCAAAGAAAAATATCTTTAGGACATAAACAAATTCAAGATAATCCTTGGAATAAATTTGAAGATTCTTACAAAGTCGGCAATAGTGTAGAAGCTAAAGTTGTAAGGATAATTGAAAAAGGAGTGATTGTTGAATTACCTGCCGGTGTTGATGGATTTGTTCCGGCCTCACAATTATCGACCTCAAAAATAAAAAATCTTTCTTTCTCATTTCCTGTTGATACTGCTTTGTCGTTAAAGGTAATTGAATTCAATAAAGAAAATAAAAGAATAGTTTTGAGTGTATTAGCCGCTATGAAGGAAAAATCAGAAGAAGAAATAGCTGAATATATTAAAGCTCATAAACTAACTCATATTACTATCGAAGATATTAAGAATGCAGATGCAGGTAAATTTGATCCGACTGTATTTAATTCATTTGACATTAGTGCAGCTAAAACGGTTAAGCATGCTGAACCTGCAAAGGTTGAAAAAGATGCTCCGAAGGCGGAAGAAAAACCTGAGGAAGTTAAATCCGAAGAAAAAACTTCTGAGGAAAAACCTGAAGAAACAGAAGTAAAGGGTGAAACTGCAGAGGAAACGGAAGAAAGCAAAGAGACAGAAACAGAAACAGAAACTGAATCCGAAGCGGAAACTTCTGAAAAATCTGAAGACTAAATTATTATTAGTTGTTCATTTTAGGCTGTGGTACGGCATTTTGTTCTCCACAGCCTTTTTTATTTGCTTATAAATAACAAAATAAAATTATAATATTATATTTTTATGATGTAGATACTTCTGCCGAATTAAGAAAGTCAAATTAAATGAAGGATAAAGTAGCATTATATACATTGGGCTGTAAATTGAATTTTGCCGAGACGTCTGTTATCGGTAATAAATTTACGGAAAAAGGATATGGCTTAGTTGATTTTAATGAAGCTGCCGATGTATATGTTATTAATACATGCACTGTTACTGAAAATACCGAACGGGAATGCCGGCAAATTGTAAGACGAGCGTTAAAAAATAATCCTAATGCATCTGTGATAGTTACCGGATGTTATGCGCAATTAAGACCCGAAGAAATTGCAGCTATTGATGGTGTTGATCTGGTTTTAGGCAGTAATGAGAAATTTGAAATACTTGATTACTTAGAAAATAAAAATCAAAATAAACTTTCCTGCATAAATGTAACACCCCTTGATAATTTGAACCAATTTAATATTGCCTATTCTACTGAAGCTGACGGCAGAACCAGAGCATTTCTAAAAGTACAAGACGGATGCGATTATAGTTGTACATACTGTACAATACCGCTTGCTCGAGGAGGAAGCAGAAGTTCCGAGATGAACCTTGCTGTTGATAATTTCAAAAAATTACTCGATGAAGGATATAAAGAAGTTGTATTAACCGGTGTTAACGTTGGTGATTACGGGAAAAATGCGGATAAAGATCTATTTGATCTTTTATTGGAGTTTGTAAAATTAGAAGGAGATTTTAGACTACGAATAAGTTCAATAGAACCGAATTTACTGACTGATAATATCTTAAAATTAGCTGCTTCTACTGATAAAATTTCAAACCATTTTCATATACCGCTTCAAAGCGGGAATAATAAAATACTTAAGTTAATGCAAAGAAGATATAATGCGGCATATTACGAAGAACTCATTTATAAAACAGTTGAAATGGTAAATAATGTGGGAATAGGTGTTGATGTAATTGTCGGGTTTCCTGGTGAGACAGAAGATGATTTTTTAGTTACTTACGAATTCTTAAAGAAATTACCGATTTCCTATTTGCATGTTTTTACCTATTCGGAACGACCGGATACTAAAGCAATAAATATGAATGGACAAATTCCTATAGCTGAAAGAAAGGATAGAAACCGAATGTTGAGGATATTAAGTGAGAAAAAACATTTTGAATTTGCGCAAAGAATGACCGGTAAAAACTTACAGGTACTTTTTGAAGCAAACAAAAAAGATGAATTTATTTACGGATTTACGTCGAATTATTTACGTGTAAAATATCCCTTTGATTCTGCCTTGGTAAATAAATTTAAAAATGTTAATATTAAAGACGTAACCGGCAAAGTTTGTACGGCAGAATTGATTAATCTTGAATTAGTATAGGAGTATTGATTTGTACAATCTGATGAAAATTGCATTAGTATATCTTTTTATCATTTCAAGTTCATTATTTGCTCAAGAATTTATTCAAAAAGATTTAGAGTTTTCTAAGGTTATAAAATCTAAGAATTTATTAACTCTTCATTCCCTTCTCCAAGGTGAAAATCTTTCGTATAAAAAAACGAAATTATTTAATACTAATAGAAATAATTTAAATGATAAATTCAAATCAAACTATACTAAACTAAAGTCATTTCCTGTTGAGAATAACAATCCGAAAAAGAAAAGTACCGGATTAGCTATTCTCTACTCGGTTTTATTGCCGGGAATGGGAGAATTATATGCGAATTCTTACGAGAGTGGAAAGTATTTTACGATTGCAGATGCGGTATCTTGGGGAGCATTAGCCGGTTTTACTGTTTACGGGGATAGACAACGCGATAATTATTTGGCTTTTGCAAAGTCTTTCGGCGGTGTAAATCCCGATGGTAAAAATGATAAATACTTTGCCGATATAGGTTTTTACGATGATGTTGAATCATATAACAGGGAACAAGAATTAAACAGAGATTTTCAAGCAAGATACACCGGTGCAAACAATTACTGGAAATGGGAAAGCGACCGGAAAAGGAAAGAGTACAGAAATTTGTGGCTCTCAAGTGAAAATGCGAAGAATAATGTACGCTTTGCTATTGGTGCGCTCATCCTCAACAGAATTATAAGTGCAATAAATGCAGTTCGATTAGTTTCAGCTTATAATAAAAACTTAAACAAGAATTTAAGCTGGAATGTCTCATTCGGAGTTCAGAACCAAGTAAATTTACCCTCAACTTTTGAAATGAAATTTGTTGCCAATTTTTAACTAAGTTTTGTTTTTTAACCGTAGAATTACAAAAAAGGGAAAACATTTATTGCCTAAACGTTTTTACTTACCTCTACCGATTTATGCTTCTTAATTTATATCCCTTCTGCTAATTAAAATAATAATATAACTGAACCAATTAGTTTGCATAAAATCAATATGATATAAAAAAGTTAGATATGTATTGATTAATATCTTGACATTTAAAGAGAATTTCACGTTATTTGGAATAAAAATATAATGGTATCTTAATATATGATTAACTATAAATATTTTTAAGTTATATGTAAATATTAAGAAATATTTGAATATTTGTAATATTTATTTTTCAAGTTAATATTACATTATGTTTGTTAGAAGTAGTCAATTGTATAAAAGTAAAACAATACTAAATTCCTTTCCACCTGGTTTTATATAGTTGTACGATGGAATATTTAACTATTGGAATTGAGTTTTAAAATTAATCTATGGGGATTTCATGAAAAATGTATCTTTTATTATTTCAACACTTTTATTAATAATACTTATGAGCAGTAAACCGGCATTATGTCAGGACAACAGTGCTACTGCTAAAAGTGATTCTTTGTCTAAAGTGTTTTCACAAATTACATTTGGTTTGAGTGAAATAATATCATTTGTTGCTGGATACCATATTGACAGGAACAATTCTATTGGTCTTAAACAGGGTGCAGTTTGGGTTTCTAACAAAGATTTTTTTTTATTGCCAAACAGCGGAAGTACAATTGGAATAAAATATTCTCGTTTATTTAATTATGACTTCTTCTTAAAACAAGTTAATCTTTCTATTTCTGCTATTTACAGTGTAGGTATTGATAAAGCATCATTCCCGGTAAATACTTTTGTAAAAGGCTTGTGATAGAGTGTACAACTAGTAATAAAATAAATTATAAAAAAGGTTTTTCTTTTATATATGAGTTAGGATTTTTAGCAACTCAGCTCAAAGGGAGAAAGTTACTATTTTGGCCCAGTCTTAAAATTGGGACTAACTTTAATTTTTAGGAGATGAAATGAAAAAAATATGTTTAATAAGTCTTATAATAATTTGCAATTCATTTTCAACATTCGCTTTACCCGGTTACCCGGCTAATAAAGATTCTACAGAGCAAACAAAAACCGTAGAG
>BDSW01000308.1 GCA_002898175.1 bacterium BMS3Abin04 | reverse complement strand
CAGTGTCTAAAACAAATGTTCTAGCAGGATCACCTTCCCATCCGTCATTATTCAGTCTAAACTTATACATATAGCTTTTACCTGCACTATCGGCAGGCATATTAACAGTTACCGAATAAAGGGAATCGTTGGCTGCGTCTTTATCCATCAAGAAATAGCCGTCGCCCCAATTACCGACACCACCGCCGTCTTTTACAAAATCTCCGGTAACAGTTACACTATCTGTACCGGGCGTAAAATTGCCTTTTAAAATTTGTATACTCATGTCAACATTAAAAGTGACCGGCACTTGAGCATACATTACTGATGTTACAAGAAGTGCAACAAAAAGATATAGAGTTTTTTTCATATTTACCTCGTTATGTTAGTTAGTAGATGTTAGTTAGTAAAAAAATTAAAAACCTATTGAAACTGAATATCTTGAAATTTCATTGAATTTTCCAAAATCCATATAAGAATAATCGGCTCTTACCCTTACTCCTCCAAAGTCATACTGCAAACCTGCACCTGCTGTTAAGCCTTCTTCTGCAAAATCTTTAAATAAAGAATTATAACCGCCTCTTAAAAACAAAATGTTATCCCAAACCAACTCACCGCCTAAATTTAAGTAAGAAGTTTGGTTGTTTGGAATTAATGCATCGGTAGCTACCGTAAATGTCCAATCCTCGTTTTTCAAAAAATCATACGAAAGACCTACACTAAAAACCAATGGTAAATTCCAGCTATCTGTGTCTAAATCCGTAGTAATATTCGCATTATTTCCTGCATGTGCCGGATCAATATCAATAGGCTGCAGCAAGTCCTTCCCCGCCAACTTCATTCCTGTACCAAAGTTAGCAATATTCATGCCTAATCGCAATCCATTAAACTGAGTAGTAAAAAGTAAGCCGATATCTATTGCAAAAGCGGAAGCGCTTTCATTCCAAATTTTTTGCTGAATATATTTAACAGTACCTCCAATGGAAAAAGCATCAGTCAGATTACGAGCATAAGAAAGCGAAATAGCAATATCGGAAGCGCTCCATGTTTGACCTGTACCGTTTTGTTGTTTTACCGTTGTAATTTCTTCTTCACCGTAATCAAGCTGATAAAGACTAATTGCAAATGCATCGGATTCGCTTAATTTCATTACAATTCCAGCCCAATCCAATTTAGTATTTACCAGCCAATCAGCATGATTTACATTGAACTCATTTGATTGCAGCCTGGATAACCCGCCCGGATTCCAATATGCTGCCGTAACGTCGTTCGCAACTGCTACGAATGCACCGCCCATCCCGGAAGCTCTTGAACCAACCGGAATAGTTAAAAAATTAGCTGCAGTAGTTCCAAATTTGCTTTGAGCAGACAATGTAACTGAAAAAACCAAAATTATAATTGTAATTAATTTATTCATTTTTTGCTCCCGCAAAACTTAAATTGTTCATTTTATTATTCCTATCTTTCCAAATTTCTTTTCGCTGATACCTTTTGCTTGAACCACATAAAAATACACACCATAAGCTACATCCAACCCTTCACTTGATCTAAGGTCCCAAGATACAGTACCGTTTTCCAAACTACCATCCTGATTTATTGTTTTTACATGAACGCCGCTTGAAGTGTAAATATCTATTCTTGAATTCGGCGGTAGATTTATAAAATTAACAACTCTTTCACCTCTTCCCCTAATCTGAGGCGGTAACGGTTGTTCAAAAACATTTGTAACGACATAAGGATTAGGGACAACCTTAACATTATTAATATCTTTTTCCCCTTTATTGGGATCGAAAGAAGAACTTTCAGTTGTAAATTTAAATTTATCTTCAGCCGTAAGCGGCTTATTCATACTTATTAATAATGAATCACCCGCCTTTGGAATTCTAACACTATCGCCTGCAAATGATATAAACCATGTTAATTTAGCTGTATCCGCCGTAGCTAAAATTAAATTATCCTTAGTGTTAAGAGTATCATCTCGACTTAAGAAGCTAAAAGGAATTAGCTTAGGATTATTTGGATCTGTTATATCATATATTTCAAAATTAGTATTGATTGAACGTGCCGGGATACCAGGCATTTTATCTGCCGTAGGTTTATCATATGTATCGTAAAAAACGAACTCATAATCTTTCGGATCCTTTATGCCCTTAGGAAGATTAGGGAAATCGAAAGGTTGAACCGTAAACCTGAGATTATCTGCATCATTATTATTCCAACCGCTTCTTTGGGTATTAACTTTAATACTATCCAAATTCTGATATCTATTATCAAAAGAAAGATAAACCCCTTCAAAAACAGCGCCGTCTTTTGCAACTAAATTAGGATTATCACTGATTAATACTTCATTGGCACTCAAGTTTTTAACATTGTAAGCATATGCTATAGGAACTCCTTGTACCAAGGAATCTTCAAAAGTAACTTCATATGTTGAATTTGTGACTCTACCCGGATCAATTACATCAAATATAGGGACTGCTTCGGAAAATCCGGTTTCTCTTACGGTTTTTTCACCACTTTTAGGCGGCACATAACCTGCAACCGGTGCAGTAGGTATTACAGCCGCAGTATTGATATCAAGTTGAACTTTACCGTCAATACTAATTGCTACAAATTTTGTATTTTCAGTAGGAAATATATCACTCTCGGATTTCCCGCGATCGTAAGCAACAACAGCATAATAATAAGTCCTGCCGTTTTCTACATCAGTATCTTCATAAGAATTTTGTATTCCCGAATCATCTCCTAAGAAAAAGGGCACACCGCTTGTTAAGTTAACTAATTCCGGACTTGCACTGAAATAACCTGTAATCCCATCTTTTAAATCGAACTGCTTAAAGGGTTTATATTGACGTGCACGACCGGTTCCATCAGAAATAGTAAATGCATCAATAAAATTAGGATCGGTTCCTTTATAAATTTTGTATCCTTCAAAATCTTTTTCTTTAGTTGTCGGGTCAATTGAATTTTCCGCCACTCTATTCCAATACAAAGTAACGTTCCCATCGCCCGGCACTGCTGTTAATGTAGGTTTATCCGGGGGACGGGGGAAGTTATAATTTGCATTATAAATTAACTGTGCAATTCTTTTTGTTTTTAAAACTCCCGGAAAATCGTCTCCAAATGCCAAAGCTAACGAAAACCTCTGAGTGTTACCAGGAAGCAGCGGGAAATATCCCGAACCATAAATAAAATCGCCGTCCTCACCTCTTATGGCAACATTATTCACAATAGATTTAGGTACATCAAACTGACCAGGTTTCAACCTTCGCCACATATCTTCTTCATCACTCATTGTTATTGCACCGGCAGGTACAAAATATTGGAAACTTGTTAACCCGATTTGATCCGATTCGTCAACATCCGTTTGATCAAAATTCGGTTCACCGGGTGTTGGAACGCCATCTCCTTCACCAATATCATGAGTGTTAGGTTTCCCATCAGCTCCAACATCGTCAATTAGGTTTCCGTTTTCATCAAAAAGAAGTTCACCTGTATCCGGATCCCTGCTCCAATCATTGTCATTATCAATTCCATCGCTTCTGGATTCATCAATCATTTTATCATTCAAACCAACATTATTAATATAATCCTTAAACTGAACCGGGTCTAATGTATCAATTAAAACTTGTTCCGAAGTTTCATCTTTTTTAAACTGCCTATAATGTACTTGAAAGTTCTCATCGATAACACCATCAAGATCATTATCAATTCCATCAGTGGCATTCGGATTAAGGTTTGTTCCTTTCGTTAAGTTCCCTTCTTCTAAAACCGTAACACCAGGTGAAAGATCAAATTTTTCTCCCATAGAAAAAACGGTTGTATCTGCATTCGGCATAATAATTGTTCTGCGTACAAAATCACCATTGTTATTTGAATCATCAATTAGTATTAGCTTATCACCTGCATTAATTGTTCTTTTATCAAAATCCGTATCTTGGAAATAAGGCGCAGAATTTACATAGTTTCTATCATCGCCATCATTGTCAATTCCGTCAAATGGATTTCCCGGGGATTCTAAGAAAGCATAAGCTATATATCCTACGGCGCTAGGATTAGGTTTCCATCTCGGGTTAGCCGAAGGACGGATATAGTGATCAAAATCCCAAGAATATGTTATAGCATCACGAACAGCAAAGAAAGAAACATCATCATTCCATTCATCGCCCTCACCTCCTACGTAAGTACCGACAAGAGTACCAAAAACAGTTTCATCATATTTTACCGTTCCAACATTTTTAATTTCGTACAACCAGAATATTACATCTTGAGCAAGAAAATTTGCCCATTGCAAACCTCTTACTCTAACTTGCAGCGCTTGCCCTTTGCGGGTAGGGTCGGTACTATCCGGTAAAAATCCGTGTCTCACAAACATTTTTTCGTCTCTATTATCGTCCATCCAGAAATAACTTTCCTGATCGGCATTAAATTGTCCTCTACCAAAAAAACCATTCCATTCAGCTTTACCTGTTGAGTCAACCCAATCCGGATGATCCGGCCAAAAATTCGGCCATGTTTCCGGAAGATGACTCATTGCAACACCTTCACCTTTTACATCTAAAGTTGGGTTTGCAAATCCGGGTATAGGTTCAAATGTCCAAGATTGACCTCCGCCGGGAGCAAAATCTCCACCGCCAGGTCTTGAGACTGGAGTAATAACAACTGAATGGATAGTATCCGCTTTTGTTATTAAGCTATCGTTATTATAATCCCTAACCGGTAGAAGCACTCCAACCAGAGGAGAAACATCGCCCACATAACCATCAGCATCATATTTCCAAGCACCTCTGGGACCTTGATCGCCGGGCTGAGCAATAACTCCCCAGTTATCAAATACAGTTCTGACTTGATTACCTCTATGAATTCCTATTTTTCTTGCAGTTGGGTCACCACGTCCAATGGTTTGCCCAAATGTAGAATTTACAAAGAATATTGATACTACTAAAATAGTAGCTAAACTCGTTAATTTCATATTCTATACCATTTTTTTTATTTTCATTTTGTAATTCAAGATTCTAGAAATAAAATGATGCTCCCATTTCAATCCTTCTAGGTTCAAAATAGAATGAAGGGTTCCTATAAAATGCATCTATTGAATTTACCAAAGTCGGTAAATGTTGTCTTTTCCGTAAAAATTCATCCAGTGTAAAATCTGCTGTTCCACTATCACTATAAACATTCGACTCGTTTTTAATATCAAACAAATTAGTAACACGCAAAAAGAAGGTTAACTTATAATCGTTCAATAACATTAAGTCATAGTAGGCTCGTAAATCAACGTTGTATGTTGATGGTTTTAATTCACTATTATTAAGCAATTTCGATAAATTTATTGATTGAGTAGGAGTATAAGGGAATCCACTGCCATACGTGGCTATAAAGCTAAAGCCCCAATTATCGTATGAATAAGTAAATGTTGTATTAAGGGTATGAGTTTGATCCCAATTTAACGGTACTAGCTGAATTTCCGGTAACTCTCCATTCGCTAAGGCATTTCGGGTTGCTTCAGGATCAGAAGCATTTCCCTTAGCGGATTGAAATGTATAATCCAATGTAGCAGACCAGTGATTGGAAAATCTTTTATTTATAGAGAAAATAATTCCCTTTACAAAACCAAAATCACTGTTAACAAACTGGCTATATTTACCTGCTCCGCCAAACAATCTTATTTCATCTGCCCTCGTTCCTGTTAAACTTCTTATATCTCTAAAATATGCTGTTATATCAACTCCCAGCTCATCGGTAAAAGATTGTTGAATCCCAATTTCACCGCTAATTGTTTGTTCAGGTTTTAAGTCGGGGTTACCGGCAATACCCAAGTTATCGGTTCCAAACCCAAACTTATATTCCGGATTTTTGTAAAGCAGTTCATAGTTTGCCACTTGGAAAAAATGTCCATATGAAAAATGTATAACCGCTCTATCCGTTATAGGGAATGCAACACCTAAACGCGGACTAATTTGGAACTTAGGTGTGGCATCTTTATACCAATGGGTTCTACGCTGTGCGATTGTCTCAGCAATATTCTTTGGTCTTCTCGGTCTATAAATATCTGGGTCGGAAGGATCGACAAGCACTTTGCCGTCAGGTTCAAAATAATCTGCCCTAACGCCGATATTTACTATAAAGTTATTAAGCTCCAACTTATCTTGAATATAGGCTGATAATTCAACAGGTTTATGATTATAATTATGAATAGATAAATTTTCGTTTGGATCGTTAGGATTTGGTATTCTTACTTTGACAAAAGGATTTAGAGTTATTTGAGGATCGTCAATACCATCTTCTCCCGGATCAAATTTACCGTTACCATTTTTATCAATCCATTGAAGTAAATTAAAATCATCAACGCTAACTTGGGTCCGAGTAAAGTTTATCCCCATTTTAATCTCATGTATACGTGTAACCTGAGATGTTAAATCAAATTTAAAACCAAAATCGTTTGTTATTCTTTTAAACATATCATTGCGGGTACCACCGGTCTTAAAACTAGGAACTTCCTTAGGCTGCTGGTTTAATAATTTTACATTAGTCCATAACGGGTTATCCAAGTTTTTATACGCATATCTTCTATATTTCTTAAAGAAGTAAGAAAAATTAGCTTGATAAAATGTATGAGAGCCTAAAGTGTGCGTAATACCTAAAATACTTGTATTTCCCCATCGAAATTGCTTATAATCTCCAGCAGGGTTAAAATCAAAGCGAGCGCCTCCATCATAAGTTTTAAATCTTAAACGATCATTTATATAAGTAAGAGTAACTTTAAAACCTGTGAATGGCAAATAGGTCAGTTTTCCGTGCAGATATACTTTTTCACTCCAGTTCATCGGAACAATTGAACCGTCACCGGTTTTTTGAATATCGTACCTTTGTGCAAGAGGAAGAGTAGGACTTTTATTAATAGTTATATCCCAAGGATTGAATATTTTTTTACCATAGAACCATCCATCGAAATAATTGTATCTTGAATTCACATAAAAATAAAGTTTGTTAGAAAGAATAGGTCCGCTTAAATTACCTCCTAAATTCCGTATAGAAGTTGGTTTAAAATTATTAATATTTCTGAAAATATCAGTCCGGCTGCTATAATGTCCCCCGATATAGGAAGTTACACTACCTTGAAACTTATTACTGCCGTCTTTGGTTGCTAAATTAACAACACCCGAAAGAGCCCTACCGTATTCCGCATTAAAAGCGCCGCTTATAAATTGAAGTTCTTGAATAGCATTTTTATCAACATCAACAACAGTAGACCCGTCGTAAGCATCTGTAACGGGAACGCCGTCAATTTGGTACAAAATTTCTCCCCTTCTCCCTCCGCGTACATTACCGCCTACAATACCTGCCTTTAATTGCAGTACCTGTTGAAACTCGGTGACGGGCAAAGACGCAATTTCGTCTGAGCTGATTATTGCGGTAGAGGCAGTTAAATCCTTAGTCACTAAAGGTCTCTTAGCAACTACAACTACTTCCTGCCCTAATGAAACGCTGGTCTCAGATAGCTGGAAGTCGGCTTTTGTAGTTAATCCCATAGAAACTTTTAAATTACTAATAGTTACAGAAGTATACCCAATTGCCGAAGCTTTTAGAGAATAGGTACCCGGTCTCAAATTTAGGATAGAATAATAGCCGTCAATATCTGAAGCAGCTCCTTGCGATGTACCCACAACAAGAATATTAACAAAAGGTAATGCTTCTCCTGTGTTTTTATCTATAACTCTACCAGCAATTTTACCGGTTTGGGCAAAAAGAGACGACGTAACAAAAATGAATAAAAAAACAATTAATGGAAAAATTGTATTTCTTATTTTCATACATACCCCCAAATGAGGACAATTAGATAGTCATTTATTATATTATAATTTTAAATTTATCAAATTATTAGCAATAATAAAATATTTTTTTGCAAGTGATTAAATAATGAAACTATTAAATATAATTATTATTTTTTTCTTAGGCTTCTCTTGCACTGTAATATTACCTCAAGAATTAAATGACAAAATTATTGCACGCGTTGGCAATAAGAATATTATGGAATCAGAGTTTCTAGAAAGATTCGAACTCAATCCCCAAATAGGATTGCAAACTAAAGGGAATAATTATTCGGTAAAGTTAAAATTTCTTTATACTTTAATAGCAGAAAAACTATGGGCATTGGAAGCTGAGAATGAAGGACTTGATAGAAATACTGCTGTGCAGACTGCAGTTAGGAACATTGAGAAAATGTTTGTAAGAGATGCGCTATATCACCAAGTTATAAAAAATAAAATTCAAATATCCAAAAAGGAATTAGAAACCGGTTTAATGAAAAACTCGTATAAATTGAAGCTTAATTTTTTATTCAGCAAAAGTAAAAATGAAATCTATGATTTATATAAACTTCTTCAGACCGGCTTTCCCTTTGAATCAATTCTTATTTCAAGAGAAGAATACAGCGAACAACTAAAACCGATAGAAGTTAGTTATGGACAAATGTTAGAGCCGGTTGAAGATTCTATTTATAAATTAAAAGTAGGCGGGTACACTAGACCACTTCTTACCCCTGACGGATGGTATATATTTAAACTCGATGAAAAAATAAAACAGATCTTCGGTTCTGAAAAAGACCGGATGGACGCCGTCAATCAAGTGAAGAAAGTTATTAAACATAACAAAGAAAAAAAATTGTATGATAAATTTTACATAAACTTTTTTAATAAAAGAAAAGTTAATGTTAACTCCCATCTTTTTAAAAGTTTGGCTAAAAAAATAAATCATTATCTGAAAATCAAGAAACGGTCATCTAATTCTTCCCATAGTGAACTTCTGCATTTGGAAGTTCAAGACATATTAAATATTGAGAAAGCTTTCGGAACAGACTCATTGAACATGAATTTTGTTCTTTTTAAAAAACGCCCGATAATTTTAAAGCAGTTTATAAGAGATTTAATATTTAATGATTTTTCAACAGAGAAAGTTAACTTAGAAACTGTTACTGAAAAATTAAACAAGAAAATTCAAAAATATATTGAAAATGAACTGTTAGCACGTGAAGGTTACAAACGCGGATTAAATTTACTGCCGAGTGTAAAAAGGGAAATACAAATGTGGAAAGATAATTATTTAGCCCAAGCATTAAAAGCACAAATGATTGATACCGTAAAAATAACCGGCAGTGAATTAAAAAATTATTACAACGAGAAATACCATTCGGAAAAAACACCGACACAAGTAAAAATAGTTGAAATATTAACCTATAATTTAGAAACAGCGGAAAAAGTTTTAAGCGAAATAAAAAGCGGGAAAGATATACATAAATTAGCCGCTAAATATTCAAAATTAAAGTGGGCAAAAAAAAACAAAGGCGAATTGGGATGGATCCCGGCAACTGCTTACGGTAAAATTGGAAGGATAGCATCCAAAATGGGAATTGGAAAAATATACGGACCATTAAAGACTGAAAAAGGTTATGCGATTTTTAAGTTAATCGATAAAAAGAAAGAGAAGATAAACCCGCCGTCAAAATCATTTGCTGAAATTAAAAACTCATTAAGGAATGAACTTGCTCAACAAAAACTCTATAAAAGATTTATTAAACGAACGGTAAAATTTGCGAAACAAAATAGAATCAGTATTAATTATGACTTATTAAAAAAAATCAAACTAACTAATATAAATTCATTCGCAATCCGTTATATGGGTTTTGGCGGTAAAATTACTGGAGTCCCAATACTAGCACCTTTTTATGATTGGGTAAACGTTTTGAAATCAGGTAATCAAATATTACCTTAAATTATTATTTCTTTCAATTACAGATTTGTTTGATGTTGCCTTTATTAGATCAAAAAGCAAAAGAAAAAGCACAAAAAATTTCCGGAATTATTTTAAAAGAAAAAATATTCCGGATTTCAAAAATCGAAAAAAAAACCTATAATTATGAATTCGTTGTTGCCAACGGCAATCAAAAGGTTAAAGTTCAAGTCTATTTCGGTAAAAAAGGTGTTAAAACAATTATACAAGGGAATAAAGATTCCGACCTCTATCAAAAAATTAACTTGCTGATTTCCGATGAGCCTGAGTTAACTTTTAAACGGAAAGAGATTAGAGAACCGGATGAATATATAGGTACGGATGAATCGGGGAAAGGTGATTTTTTTGGACCTTTGGTAGTTGCGGCAGCTTTTGTAAATAAATCCACATTACAAAAACTTAAACAAATCGGAGTAAAAGACAGCAAGCAATTAAACGATAGCCAAATTTTAGTTTTAGCAAAAGAGATAAAATCGATCCTTAAAAATTCTTACAGCATTGTTTACATCCCGCCTGCAAAGTACAACGAGCTTTATATTAAATTTAGAAACCTAAATAAGCTTTTAAGTTGGGCACATTCAAAAGCAATTGAAGATTTATTGAAAAAGCATAAATGCAGTATTGTTATAACAGATAAATTTAGTAATAAGGAACTTACAATTACAAATAATTCAGAAAATTCTCATATTGAATTTCTCCAATTCACAAAAGGAGAAAGATTTACTGCTGTTGCAGCCGCCTCTATATTGGCTAGAAATAGAATGGTTCAATGGTTTGCGGAACAAGAAAAAAAAGGTTTAAGACTACCGAAAGGAGCTTCATCGGAAGTTGAAACAACTGCAAGAATGATTGTGAACAAATCGGGACAAGCTGTATTAGAAAATTTGGTAAAGCTGCATTTCAAAACCGTTAAAAAACTTTAATTGAAAATTCGACAGCGGAAAAATTCTTAATAATTATCATTATATTTCAAAGATAATTATTTGCAGATAAACGAAGGTAAGTATAAATGAAAAATAATAGGGTAAAAAGAATTGGGGTATTGACCGGAGGCGGTGACTGCCCCGGGTTAAATGCTGTGATAAGAGGTGTTGCAAAACCGGCTCACGATAACGGTCTGAGTGTTCTCGGTATTCAAGACGGATTTGAAGGACTCGTTACCGGGAAAGCAATAGAATTATATAATAAAGACGTTTCGGGAATACTGGCTCAAGGCGGAAGTATTTTAGGCTCTTCCAACAAAGGTGATCCTTTCCACTGGCCGGAACAATTTGACGATGAAATTAAAATTGTTGATCGATCTGAAAGAGCTATGAGAAATTATGAAGCTTGGGATTTGGATGTTTTAATTGCAATAGGCGGTGACGGTACTATGCATATTTCTCAAAAGTTAAGTGACATGGGGATGAATATTGTTGGTGTGCCGAAAACAATTGACAACGATTTGGAAGCAACAGATCAAACATTCGGGCACGATTCGGCTATTTTTGTTGTCTCCGAAGCTTTAGACAGGTTACATACAACCGCATCAACCCATCATAGAGTTATGGTTTTAGAAGCAATGGGCAGATATGCCGGCTGGATTGCTCTACACGGCGGTTTGGCGGGCGGTGCCGATATTATACTGATTCCTGAAATTCCATTCGACTGGGAAGTGGTCTATGACAAAGTGATCCAACGTAATATGCGCGGAAAACGATTCAGTATAATTTGTATTGCGGAGGGAGCAAAAGCAATTGACGGCAATATAGTTGTAAAAGCAAAAGATATTAAAAGAACCGACCCAATTCAATTGGGCGGCGTGGCGGAACTTGTAACTAGAATGATAACTGACAATACCGGTTTAGAAACCCGTTATACGGTTTTAGGACACCTTCAGCGGGGCGGTAGTCCAACACCCTATGATAGGATATTATCAACTAAGTTTGGTACTTACGCAATTGAACTGGCATTAAAGAAAAAATTTGATAGGATGGTTGCTCTGAAAGGTAACGAAATAACCAGCGTTAAAATTAAGGAAGCCATAGCAGACCAGAAATTGGTAAAACCAACCGATCAGGCAGTTAAAGCAGCAGTTGCCGTCGGTGTAAGTTTTGGTACCGAAAAATTATAAATTATTCTTGATTTCTGACTGAAATTATTTTATGTTTTGACTCGTTCTTTTTTTAAGACTAAATGGGGTCGTAGTTCAGTTTGGTTAGAACGCCTGCCTGTCACGCAGGAGGTCGCGAGTTCGAGTCTCGTCGACCCCGCTTTTAAAGCCTTGTAAGACAATAACTTACAGGGCTTTCCCATTTTAAAGCAATATACTCAAAAGATAGAATTTGGTATCATTTGGGTATCACTTTTGGTATCACCATATTTTTTACTAAGAACAAAAAACAAAGAGCATTTTAATTTATGTTAAATGATGTTTCAAATATAGTAATTCTTGCCTTTTAAT
>BDSW01000307.1 GCA_002898175.1 bacterium BMS3Abin04 | reverse complement strand
AATTCACAATTCCGGCGAATAAAATTATTCTAAAAAATTCCTTTTTATAACCCACATTCAACATAATTTGAATTCCGTAAATATTGCTTAGTAAAATAATTAACGGAAGAAAAACTATTATCCTAAAAACATTCACTGATGATAAATAATTGCTTCCCAAAACAATCAAAACAACAGGTTTAGCTAAAATAAACATTATAATTGTAATAATAATTGCTATGGAAACACTTAATTTTAAATAATTTTTTATAAATCTAATTGCACTTAATTTTGATTCCTGAAAAAGTTTTGATAAATGCGGAAAAATAGCTTGTGAAGCATTTTGAAACAACCCCTGCATTGCTACTCTAATCTTATCTGCTGCTGCAAAATATCCTACTATTGTATTGTTTGCAAAAAGTCCGAGAATAAAAATATTAGATGTTGTATAAAGCGTTATGGAAGCGGTGGAGACAAAAATATACCAGCCTTCCGTTAGCTGTTTTTTTATTTCTTTAAAATGCGGTATAATAAATTTTACGTCAAAATATATTATGAGGATAACTAAACTTACCAGTCCAATTAATATAAATGATGTTCCGTTCAGAATTACTAAAAGTAATACGTCTTCCTGCGATTTTATAAAAACAAACACAGCAATAACCCACAAAGTTTTTACCCCTACATTTATGAAAGTAATATATTTCATTTCTTCCATTCCCTGGAAAAACCAGACAGGGAAAAGAACCGTCCCGAAAACCATTAAAAATGAAAAAATATAAACGAGGGAATCCGAAGAAAATTTATCGATACTCAAAACCAGCATAATAAAAATCAATGCTCCGATAAAAAACAAACTCAATTTTATAACAAGAACACTGGAAAATATTTCATTAATTTTTTCTTTGTTGTCTCTATTAATTGATATTTCTTGGGTTGCCGAAAGATTAAACCCGTAATCCGTTAGAACATTGAAATACATTACAAATGCTGCAGCAAAATTTACAAGCCCGAATTTTTCCGGGCCTAAAACTCTAACCAAATAAGGGAATGTAATTAGTGGGAAAAGATAATTAGAGAATTGTAGAATGGTTAAAGATGAGAAATTCTGAATTAATACCTTATTCTTATGTTTAAATTCTTTTACAAAGCTTAGCATAATATACACTGATTACAAAATGGTTTTCTGATTTGTAGGTCAACTTGCTAAGTCGACTATTTAATTGCATTATTGATTTTGTAATTTAATTTGTAATGACAAGTGACAACATAGCATGTTGTCTTATACACAGTACTGTAAATATTCCCATCATAGTATTGTGTTAAAAAACTTCTTTAATTTAACAGCAACCTTTACATTATTTTCTTACCAGCCAATCTTCAGGATTCTGATAATTTCTGGCGTTCCATATTTCAAAATGCAAAATATTTCCTTCAAGATTTTCATTTACATACCCGAGCAAATCACCGGCTTCTACTTTATTACCCTCTTCAACTTCTATTTTGGTCAAATGCCCGTAAACAGTTCTGAACTCGTTTTTATGAGTAACAATTACAACGCTGCCGTAGCCTGGTATCCAATCAATAATTGAAACAATTCCCTCTGCTACAGAATGTACTTCGGCATTTTTCTTTGTTTTAATGTCTATGCCGTAATTTAATGTAACTGTTTTTAATTTTTTATTTTCATTTTCTCCAAATTCTCGTACAATATTTTTCGACTCAACAGGCCAATTTAATTTTCCTTCCAATTGAGAAAAATTCTTAAACTTTGAGTAATCGTATTCAGCGGGCATTTTTACATTCTTTCCTTTCAATCTTTCCGCATGTAATTCCTCTTTACGAACTCTTTCTTTCTCAATTAAATCTGCTATTAAGTTCTTTATCAATATTTCATTTTGTCTTTTCTTTGTTATTTCTTCAGTTAAAGCCTGCTCATCATCTTTAAGATCTTTAATCAGATTTTCTTTCTCAAGTTTTCTTTTTTCCAAAAGTTTTTTTTCACCATTTTTTTGTGTAACCAGATTCTTAAGTTCGTTTTTCTTCTGAATTGCAGATACTTTAACCCGTTGAAAATCCCTTATATTTAATTTTAATTCATCAAGTACTTTTGCATTTTTATCCGTAATACTGCCCAAATATTTATATCTCACCAAAGCTTGATTAATTGTATGTGCTTTCAAAATTAACTTTATAGAAGAATCCTCACCTTGTTTATAAAGCCAAACAATATAAGCAGCATAGTCTTTTTGCAGTTTTTTAATTTTGCTCTCGAGTTTTTTAAGTTGTTTATCAAACTTAATTACTTCCTTTTCTTTTATCTTTTCTTTTTTATTCAATTTTTTGAGAGCACGATTAATAAGAATTTTTTGTCTGTCTATTTGTTTTAATGTAGTAACAGTTTTTTTTTCAGCATCAGACTTTGAATTCAGGGAACGTTCCAAAGACGATATTTCCGATTGAATAGATTTTAATTGATTTTTCTTATTCTTTATTTCTTTTGTGCTCTGTGCAAGCACAAAGGCAGGCAGTAGTAAAATAATTGCAATAATATTTAGATTTTTCCTTACCATTGAATTACTGAAGCATCATCGGGCAGGTTAAGTTTCATACTTGTTATGTAATCATTAATCTTAATATTTCTGTAATTTATATCAACTTTTTGATTTTCGGCTTTATTAAAAATTCTGGTGCTTCGAGGAATAGGAACATTTCTTACATATCTTTTAAAGTCTGAGTATTGTCCCTCAAATAAAAGTCTATTTGGAAATTCAATTAATTTATATTCTGTAATAGCAAGGTCGTTCGTATTAATTTGATAAAAATTCTTTTTATGCCGAACCGAATCGATATAGGTAAGCAAATAGGAATCTCCGTCAACATTAAAAATATTAGGTTCCTTTCTTAACTTATCCGTTAAGTTAACAGCACCGGTAAACGCATCCATAAGATTGTCGAAAGAAATATCTATCTTAAAAAATCTTTTAACAACTGCATCACGTAAAGGTCCTTTGTAAATTTTATTTTTTATTACATCATAAAATATATAGTCACTTTTTGTAATTAAAACTTGAGCCAAATCGATACCGAAAGGACCGTAAATAGAAAATTGCAACGAGTCCGGCTTTTTAAGCTTAACTTCAAAACTTGCTTTAGCATTAAGTTTAGGACTGTCTACACTGAAAACTCCATTGCCTTGAAAAGTCTTCACTTTTCTTCGGTTTGCTTCTAATTTTTTTATTAACCTGTCTGCCGGAAGGATTTCTTCTTCATAAGATTCCTTCGCCGGCACGCAGCTTTGAATAAATGCAGTAGTTAAAACTATAATTATAAATAACTTAATATATTTTGTTTTCAAGATTTGCTTGCCTTAATTTTTTTTAAAATGGTTGTATTTGTCGAATCTAACTCAATTGCCGTCTGCCACATTTTTACGGCTTCATTTTTCTTATTTAATTTATTATAAATATCTCCCAAATGATCAAATTGCGTCGAATTTTTATCGTCAATTTTAATAGCTTCCGCTACAAATTTCTCTGCTTTTTTATATTTTCCCAATTGATAATATACCCAGCCGATTGTATCGAGATACGAAGAGTTTTTCGGTTCCTTCTTTAATGCATTCTTTACAAGCTTTAGCGCTCTTTCCAATTGAATTCCCCGTTCCGATAATGAGTAGGCATAATTATTCTGGATAAGCGGATCAGTTGAATCGACAGCGAGAGCTTTTTCATAAGCTCTGTCACACTCCGGATACATCTTTTTTGAATCATAAATTAATCCCATCATTCCTAATGCTTGAACATTAGTAGAATCAATCGTAATTACTTTTTTAAGATAAACAAGAGCATCATCTTCTTTCTTTAGTTGATTAAGAGCGAAAGCATAAGCCAAGTTGGCATTTAAATCATTTGGATTTAACTCAATCGCTTTTTTAAGATAAGGTAATGCTTTCGTGTTTTTATTGATTTGGGAAAGTGATAAACCAAGAATTAAGTTTATAGGAAAATTTTCCGGAAAATCAACAACGACTTTAGATAATTCATCGGCTGCTTCTTTATATTTTCTTTTGTCAAAAAGTAAACCACCCAGTCTCGTCCAAACATTTGCATTCCACTTTGCCAGCTTAGAAGCTTGTTTGAAATATTCAATTGCAGTAGAATCATTTTTCCCCGTCAAAGATATTTCACCA
>BDSW01000306.1 GCA_002898175.1 bacterium BMS3Abin04 | reverse complement strand
ATCGTTCGAAACCTCTTCAACGGATGACTCTTCCCGTAAATTATTACTTAAGTCAACAATGTTTTTAAGTTTAACGATGAACCACTTATCTATTTTAGTTAATTCAAAAATATCATCAACCGAGTAATTATTCTTAAGTGCCTCGGCAATTGCAAAAATTCTTTTCTCGGTTGGATTTGTAAGCAGGTCGTCGATATTTTTAAATTCTAAATTGCTGTTTGCAACCAATCCGTGCATTCCCTGTCCCAGCATTCTAATTCCTTTTTGAATTGCTTCCTCAAAGGTTCTTCCAATTGACATAATTTCGCCAACGCTTTTCATGCTGCTGCCGATTTGTTCCGAAACTCCTTCGAACTTGTTCAGATCCCAAAGTGGCAGTTTGCAAACAACATAGTCTAATGCCGGTTCAAAAAATGCGGGAGTGGTTTTTGTAACCGAGTTTTTCAATTCGAACAATCCGTAACCCAATGCTAATTTTGCAGCAACAAATGCCAGCGGATAACCTGTGGCTTTGGATGCAAGCGCACTCGACCTGGATAACCGGGCGTTTACTTCAATTACTCTGTAATTTTCGGATTCCGGATCAAGCGCAAATTGAACGTTACATTCGCCTATTACTCCTAAATGCCTAACAATATTGATCGATATCATTCTAAGTTTATGATACTCCGTATTGGTAAGGGTTTGAGAGGGAGCGACTACAATGCTTTCTCCGGTATGAATTCCCAAAGGATCGAAATTTTCCATGTTGCAGACGGTAATACAATTATCGTATTTATCCCGTACAACTTCGTACTCAACTTCTTTCCAACCTTTTAACGATTCTTCAATTAAGATTTGCGTAGAATAAGAAAGCGCTTTATTTACAAGGGAAATAAGTTCTTCGCGGTTGTTGCAAAATCCGCTGCCTAAACCGCCGAGAGAAAAAGCGGATCTTATAATTATGGGATAACCTAATTTTCCTGCTGCTTCAATGGCTTCGTCTAAAGAATTTACCGCAATACTCTGTGGAGTTTTAATTTTAATTTGGTTTAACTGATCGGCGAATAATTGCCGGTCTTCAGTGTTGATTATTGTTTGAACGGACGTTCCTAAAACAGATACATTATACTTTTTTAATATTCCCTTTTGAAAAAGTTCAACACCGCAGTTTAGAGCTGTTTGTCCGCCGAAAGCTAACAATAAACCGTCCGGCTTTTCTTTTTTAATAACCTTCTCAACAAAATAAGGAGTGACCGGGAGGAAATAAATTTTATCGGCAATACCTTCCGAAGTTTGAACGGTTGCAATATTAGGGTTTATAAGAACTGTTTCAATTCCTTCTTCTTTTAGCGCTTTAAGCGCTTGCGAACCGGAATAATCAAATTCGCCGGCTTCTCCGATTTTTAGAGCCCCGGATCCTAACAGTAATACTTTTTTAATTTCTTTGTTCATATAGTAATAACCTTCAAGGTAACTGTATTTTACCTTGAAGGTTTATAATTGTTAAAAATTATAAACAACCTCTTTATTCTTTTCTTCAATAAAACTCTTAAAAGATTCTATTGAATCAAAGTGTGATAATACTTCATGCTTATTAACAAGAGTGCCTTCTCTTAGTCCAAAATAATCTCTTGCGCTTGAAAATTCCCAATCAGCTATATTCTTGACCAACTTAGCTTCGATAGGATTTTTCAAAATATATTTGCAAACCCATTTAAAGTAAGATTCCTTTTTTATAATTTTATTTTTTGTTCTACCCTCAAAAAGAACTCCGGATCTATTGTGTTTTTTATTTAAACTTTTCGTATAGGAATTTATTAATGCACTGATAAAATCCCCTATAGTCTTTTCATTTGTTAATTGCTTTACAAAAAGGTGAAAATGATTTGGCATCAAACAATAACATAAGATATCGATTGAATATAATTCTTTGTATTTTTTAATTCTTCTAAGGAAAAAGAAATAATCTTCTTTTTCAAAATAAATTTTGTTTTTATTAACCCCTCTGTTGTAAAGATGGTGATAAGAATCCTTATAAAAATATCTTGGTTTGTTCATATTAACTTTTTGTGATTTACAACCTTCAAGGTTAATAAAAGCAACCTTGAAGGTTTATTTTAACCAAATTTAAAAATTCATCAAACAAAAACTCAGTGTCTATTGGTCCCGATGACGCCTCCGGATGAAATTGGGTTGAGAAAAAAGGTTTTGACTTGTGTCTAATTCCTTCGCAAGTATTATCGTTTATATTTATAAACATCGGTTCCCAGTCATTTCCTAAACCTTTCATATCAACCGTGTAACCATGATTCTGGGAAGTGATATAGCAATTATTCGTTCCGACTTTTATAACCGGTTGATTATGACTTCTGTGACCGTACTTTAATTTGTAAGTATTGGCACCGGCTGCAAGCGATAGAATTTGATTTCCCATACAAATTCCGAAAATCGGTTTTTCACCTTTAATTGCGAGAGCTGTGTTTTCTACAACTTCCATACACTGTTTCGGATCGCCCGGACCGTTGGATATTACTAATCCGTCATATTCTTCGTTGTTAAAATCGTAATTCCACGGAACTCTAACTACAGTTACGTTTCTTTTAACGAGACATCTGATTATATTATTCTTTACACCAAGATCGACTAAAAGTATTTTGATATCGCCGCTTCCATGTATTGTTTTTTCTTTTACGCTGACTTGAGAAACCAAATTTTCTTTATTCGGATCGAAAAAAGGAATATCATTATTATCAACTATAATCTTTCCTAACATTGTTCCTTTTTCTCTAAGTCTTTTGGTCAGAGCTCTGGTATCGATTCCATAAATTCCGGGCACTTTATTTTCAATTAGCCATTCCGATAAACTTTTCTTTGCGCTCCAGTGACTGTATTCTTTAGAATAGTCCGAAATAATAAATCCACTGACTTGAATTTTATCCGACTCAAAATTTGTAACTATTCCGTCCGAAATTTCATATTCGGGAACGCCGTAATTTCCCACAAGCGGATATGTAGAAACAAGGATTTGCCCTTTGTAAGAAGGGTCGGTAAGACTTTCCGGGTAGCCGGTCATTGCAGTATTGAAGACAACTTCACCCGATATTGATTTTTCATATCCGAAAGAAAAACCTTCGAATATGGAATTATCTTCTAATACTAATTTTATTTTGGGGTGAGACATAAAAAGTTACTAAAGTTCAAATTAAAATTTGAAGATAAATATTACGAAATATTATTAAATAAAACATTCTTTAAAATTTATTTATTGGATTTCTTTATTTTATAAGCATCTGATAAACTTTTTCCTCTCATTTTAAGTTGATGGGTCAAAATGAAATATAAAATTACCTTCCAAACGTCAAATAAATCCGGCGCAGGTACGGATGCTAATATTTACTTAAAATTAAATGGTTCAATTCGAAGCTCTGAAACAATTCATCTTAATAAATATTTCGACAAAACTGATTTTGAAGCGGGAACTACTAGCAACACTACGCTTGAGCTTTCTGAATTAGGGGATATAACCAAACTTGAAATTCGGCAAGATACTAAAAGCTTTGCGTTCGATTGGGTAAATGATTTTTTTTAGTTGAATTTCTGAAATCATTCATTTAACTGGAATATTTGTATTATAAATTTACTTTATGGAAATATCGATATAACTTTACATTCAAAATTTTATACTTTCACTCTGGGAATGTTAATGAACCAAATCACACAAATTGCAGGAAAGTTAAATATAAAAGAGGAGCAGGTAAAAGCCGTCCTAAATTTATTGGAAGAAGAAGCAACTATTCCTTTTATAGCACGATATCGAAAAGAAAAGACCGGCGGACTTGATGAAGATCAGCTTCGTGAAATTGAGTCTACAAATATGTATTTAACAATTCTTGCAGATAGAAAAGAAACAATACTTAAAAGTATTGAAGAGCAGGGAAAACTTACGGAGGAATTGAAAACCAAAATTTTATCCGTAGATAAATTACAAGAGTTGGAAGATCTCTATCTTCCGTATAAACCGAAGCGTAAAACCCGTGCAACGGTTGCAAAATCAAAAGGACTTGAACCGCTTGCTAATTTTATTATTAACAGTCCAAACTTTGACGGGTCTTTCGATGAAATTCTTGCAAAATATATTGATAAAGAAAAGGGAGTCTTATCCAAAGAAGATGCTTTGCAAGGAGCAAAAGATATAATTGCAGAAAGTATTAGCGAAAACGCAGAGGTAAGAAAAGAAGTAAGAGAATATTTGTTGAACAACTCTAAAGTTGTTTCAATTAAAACCAAAGAAACAAAAACAGAGAAAAAAAGTAAGAAGAAAGATGTCTATGAGATTTACCATCAGTTTGAAGTTGAAATAATTAAAATTAAACCTTACCAAACGCTGGCATTAAATAGAGGTGAACGGGATGGATTTTTAAAAGTTAATCTTAAGTTTGAACGCGAGGATGTTCTTTCAAGAATATTTAAAAAATTCTTTAAGTATAAAACCTCGGTCTTTATTGACCTTCTTAATGAAATAGTCCAAGACTCTTTTACACGTTTGATTTATCCATCGATTGAAAGAGAAGTGAGAAAGGAACTTACAGAGATTGCCGACGAACACGCTGTTGAAATTTTTAGTTCTAATTTACGGCAATTACTTCTTCAGCCGCCTATTTCGGGTAAGATCATAATGGGAATTGATCCGGGATTTGTTTCCGGATCTAAGATTGCCATAATTGATGAAACCGGAAAATATCTTGAAGGACAAACTATTTATCCACATCCGCCGCAACGCAGAATGAGCGAAGCAAAAAGTGTTATTGTGGATTTTATACAAAAATATAATGTTGAACTTATTGCAATCGGGAACGGAACCGCAAGCAGGGAAACAGAACTAATGGTCTCTGAATTGATTAAGGAAAATAATCTGAATTGTTTTTACTTGATTGTAAATGAAGCGGGCGCTTCGGTTTACTCTGCTTCTCCAATTGCTAAGCAGGAATTCCCCGACCTTGAAGCAAGTCAGAGAGGTAATATTTCAATTGCCAGAAGAGTTTTGGATCCATTAGCCGAACTTGTAAAAATTGATCCCAAATCCATTGGGGTTGGATTATACCAGCATGATGTTGATCAAAAACTTTTACAGAAAAATTTGGATGATGTTATTATCAGCTGCGTTAACTATGTTGGTGTAGACTTAAACACAGCTTCCTCTTCATTGCTTACTTACGTTTCCGGTCTGAATAAAAGAATTGCGAATAGTATTGTAAAATACAGAGAGAAAAACGGAAAATTTATTTCACGTGAAGACCTGAAAAATGTTTCCGGGATTGGGGAGAAATCGTTTGAGCAGGCTGCCGGTTTTCTGAAAATTCCCAACGGCGAAAATCCGCTAGATAATACTTTTATTCACCCTGAATCTTATGGTGCAACCGAAAAGCTGTTAAAATTATGTAATCTATCAACAACAGCTGTAAATGAAAAAGGGAACCTTGTAGAACTTTATGTGAAGAATAACGGTTTAAAAAATATCGTGGAAGATATCAAAATAGGTGAACCGACCCTTATTGATATAATTGAAAATCTTAAAAAACCGGGAAGAGATCCGCGTGAAGAAATGCCTAAACCAATACTGAGAAGCGATGTATTAAAAATTGAAGACCTGGAAGAAGGAATGAAACTTAAAGGGACCGTAAGAAATGTTGTTGATTTCGGCGCTTTCGTGGATATTGGTGTTAAGCAGGACGGTTTACTTCATATTTCGGAAATGGCAAATAAATATGTTAAACATCCGCTGGAAATTGTAGCTGTGGGAGATGTGATTGATGTGGTAATTAAGAGTATTGATATTGAAAAAGGTAGAATTGCTTTAAGTATGAAAAATTTTTAATGAGAAATTCATAAAACTTAATTATTTTGTAAAACGATTTATTTTTTCCTTATACTAAAAATAGAATGAATGTTTATCAAATAATCTTAAGTACAATTGAGAGTAAAGGCGGTGTTTATTTCATCTTGCTTGATCCGGATAAAATTGAAGCGGCAACAATACCGGAATTTTTAAAAGTTTGTGAAAATGCCGGAGTGGACGGTTTTCTTGTCGGCGGCAGTTTAATTGTTGACGGGAATCTTGAAGCAAGTATAGAATTGCTTAAAAAGCATACCTCCTTACCGTTAATAATCTTTCCGGGTAGTGTTGATCAATTATCACCCAAGGCAGATGCACTTTTATATCTCTCGCTTGTGAGCGGAAGAAATGCAGAACATATTATCGGTAAGCATGTGCTGGCTGCTCCTACAATAAAGAAGTTTAATCTCGAAGCTATTTCTACCGGATATATGCTGATTGAATCGGGAAGGCAAACTACTGCTGAATATATAAGCGGAACAAGACCCATTCCACGTAATAAACCGGAGATTGCAGTATCTACGGCTTTGGCTGCTCAATACCTTGGAATGAAATTGATTTATCTCGAGGGCGGATCAGGAGCAGATAATCACGTTCCCTTTGAAATGATAAATTCCGTATCGAATGAAATTGATATACCGTTGATTGTAGGCGGGGGAATTAGAAATCCTGATGTTGCAAGGCAGATGGTTAAGAACGGTGCCAACATTATTGTTACGGGTAATTATTTTGAAGATAAATCAAACTGGAATCAAATAAAAGAATTTGCTTCCGCTGTTCATGTAAAATTGCCGGTCGATGTATAACTTGAGTTTATAATATTTCTGTATCAAGTAACAGATTTAAATGCTATTTTATATTATTAGACAAACAATGGTTGGATAAAGACAATATGCAGATCAGTGCGAAAAAAAAATCCCGAAAAGGGAAAAAAGAGAAATCTTTGGAAACAAAAAAAATACTTGCTCACTGGAATAGATTGCGAATAAAAGTAACAAAAAACTGGGACAACAAATTAACTGTTGAAGAAGAATTAAATGCCCAACGTAAACATTGATGTTAGAAAACCGGTTACTTTAGATAGTTCTGTAATTATTTCTTATCTCATTGAGACCGAAATTAACAGCAACTTAGCAAAAAACATTTGGGAATTCGTAGTTCAAAATGAAATTCGTATAATCCTTCCTTACACAATACTTATTGAAATAGTTTCGGCGATAGGCAGAAGAACCCAAAATAGTAGTTTAGCAAAAGAGGTTGAAAATAGTTTGCTTAATTTACCACTTATACGGTTCATAGAATTGAATAAAAGTAGAACTGCTAAAGTTTGCAACTCAGCTAGAAAGTACGGTTTACGAGGAATGGATGCAATTATTGTTCAAGTTTCCGAAGAGTTTAAGACACAACTAATAACTTTTGATAAAGAAATTATCAATAAATTAAATCTTAATTACAGTTTATAAAAATGAATAAACAACAATTTGTTAAAGATTCACTTACGGAAAGTGCCGAAGTTAAACTGGGAATTGAAAAACATTGCTCGAGTGAAATATTAAAAGCTGTCGATATTTTATTATCTGCTTTTAAAAACGGGAACAAGCTGTTACTGTGCGGAAACGGCGGCAGTGCTGCTGATAGTCAGCACATAGCTGCAGAATTTATGATCCGTTTGAGTCACGATTTGGAACGCCCGGCGATTCCTGCAATTGCGTTAACTACCGATACATCAAATCTAACCGCCGGCGGAAACGATATCGGGTTTGAAAATGTATTTGCGCGTAATGTTGAAGGTTTGGGCTCTAAAGGCGACGTATTAATAGCAATCTCAACAAGCGGAAATTCCCAAAATATTATTAACGCTGTTAATAAAGCTCATGAAAAAGAAATGCTAACCGTTGGTTTTCTCGGCGGCAGCGGCGGAAAACTAAAGGATATCGTTGATATTCCTATAGTTATTCCTTCCTCAAATACTCAGCGAATTCAAGAAGGACATATTACCGTTGCACATATAATCTGTGAACTTGTGGAAAGAGAGTTGTATGATAAGCAATAAAACAGTTTCATTAATTTGATGATTGAACGATATTTGATAAGTATTAAATGACAAAAATAAAAAATTGGGGAAATGATAAAAAAAATTCCGATTCCGATTTGACAATTGAGAAGGAAAATAAAAACAGTAGTTAAAAAGATTTTATATATACTCTAAAAAAAGATTCTCTGAAAAAAAATAATGGGATCTGAAAATGTCTAATAAATTTTTCTCACTTGATGAAATCAAAGACAAATTACAAGTTCCGGAACAAGCGGATTTTATTGAAGCCTTTTTTAATTGGCAGATTTCCAAATGGCAATTTGCAAGAGAAAACTACACTGCATTAGAATCGGTAAAGGTAAAACGCTTTAATTTTCCCGACACTTCAGTTCTTGTCCAGTATAATCCACATCGGGTTGGTTCTATAATGGCGCTGACGGATGAAAAAAGTATTGCGAACCGCAAATGCTTTTTGTGTAACGAGAACTTGCATGCTGAACAGGTGGGAGTTAAATTAACCGAAAATTATACATTGCTCGTGAATCCGTTCCCGGTTATTTCAATACATTTTACGGCAAAATTCAATTCGCACGTTCCCCAAAAGATTTCAGAGAACTTAATTGAAATTCTAAATGGTGCACAAACATTGGGAGATAATTATTTTTTACTTTATAACGGACCTGAAGCGGGGGCTTCGGTTCCGGAACATCGTCATTTTCAAGGTGGAGCAAAAAATAAGTTGCCTTTTCTAAAAGACATAATTACTAAAATTGAAAATCGTTACAAAGCTAATTCGGATCTTACATTAATGGACGTTTTGGATTTTAAGCAGACAAAACTATTCGCTGTTCAGGATGAAATACGTAATTATTTTGTAATCACCGGTGTTAATGCTTCAGAAATTGAGGAAATGTTTTTTAATCTTTTTAATGTTTTTACAAGTTTATTTGGAGCGGAGAAAGAGATAAAGCTTAATCTCATTTCAACTGTTGAAAAAGGGAAGCATTATCTTGTCATTTTCCCTCGTGCAAAGCATCATCCGTCTTGTTTTTTTGAGGAAGGTGAAAAACAATTATTAGTCAGACCCTCAACTCTGGACATCGGAGGGATTATCGTTCTGCCTAGAGAAGAGGATTTTAATAAAATTACAAAAGAGAAAATTAAGGAAATCTTTAGCGAAGTTGGAATAAGCAACGATGATTTTAAACATATAATCTCAGAAGTGAAAAAACATTGATCTATCTTGCTTTTCTATACTTTGGAAATATAATATTGTAATGGGAATTCCTATTTAAACCAAATAAAAAGGAGAATAACAAAATGAGTACAAAAATTCTTCCAAAGTCTCAAAATGTTTATGAATATCCGCTTCTAATAAAAAGAGTCCTTGAACAATCCTTAAAATATGAACCTAAAAACGAAATTGTTTACCGGGATGTTACACGATATAACTATTTTGATTTAAATAGCAGAATTAGGAAACTTGCAAATGCATTAACAAAATTAGGCATTACTGCCGGAGATACTGTTGCGGTAATAGATTTTGACAGCCCGGGATATTTAGAATTATATTTCGCAGTCCCAATGATCGGCGCTATTCTTCATACCATAAACTATCGACTATCACCGAGTCAAGTGTTGTACACAATAAACCATGCAGAAGACAAAGTTATTTTTACTCATACTGACTTTTTACCTCTTATTGAAGGTATTTCCAAAGAAATGAGCTCCGTTGAAAAGATAGTTGCAATGACTGATTATAAAGAATTGCCGGAAAGCTCCGTAAATATTTTTGGAAAGTATGAAGAGCTGCTTAGCAAAGAAGATGACGAATATGATTTTCCGGATTTTGATGAAAACTCTGTTGCTACAATATTTTATACAACAGGAACTACGGGAAATCCGAAAGCGGTATACTTTTCACATCGCCAATTAGTACTTCATACACTTGGATTGGCAGCTTCTCTCGGTAGTTATGATTCTGTCTGCCGTTTCAGGTCGAATGATGTTTATATGCCGATCACACCGATGTTTCATGTGCATGCTTGGGGAATCCCGTATCTTGCTACTATGCTCGGTGTTAAACAAATTTATCCGGGTAGATATGAGCCCGCTATGCTGCTGAAGTTATTGGTTACGGAAAAGGTCACTTTTTCTCATTGTGTCCCAACAATTTTACACATGCTTGTTAATAGTCCGGCTGTTAAAACAGTTGACTTATCAAATTGGAAAGTTGTAATTGGCGGGGCTGCGCTTCCAAGCGGTTTGGCAAGGAAAACATTGGAGCTTGGCATTGATGTAATTACAGGTTATGGTTTATCGGAAACATGCCCGGTTCTCACTCTTACTTATCTAAATGAGAAACAGAAAAGTTTACCGATTGAAGAACAAGTTAAAGTAAGAACAAAGGCGGGAATACCTGTACCGCTTGTTGATTTGAAAATAGTTGATGAAGAAGGAAAAACGTTGCCGCACGACGGGAAATCTGTTGGAGAAATTGTTGTTAGAGCCCCTTGGCTTACCGAAGGGTATTTCAAAGAACCGGGGAAAAGCGAAGAATTGTGGACGGGAGGATTTCTTCATACCGGAGATGTAGCTTTTATTGATGAAAATAATTTTGTAAAAATTACAGATAGAATTAAGGATGTTATAAAAACCGGAGGCGAATGGATATCTACGCTTGAATTGGAAAATTTGATTAGCAAGCATTCGGCGGTAAACGAAGTTGCGGTAGTTGGAATACCGGATGAAGTATGGACGGAAAGACCTCATGCAATGATTGTATTAAAAGAAGGCGAAACAGCAGACAAAAATGATATTCAAGATTTTCTACAGCAATTTGTTCAAAACGGAACTATTAGTAAGTGGACTGTTCCGGAAAGTATTTCATTCGTCAGCGCTATTCCCAAAACAAGTGTCGGCAAGATTGATAAGAAAAAAATACGCAACGATCTGAAGAAATAAAAACTTAAAATAAGTTATTTACATATTGATAGGAACTAGCCGAATGAAAAATCCTTTCATCATTGGAACAAAAGTCTATTTAAGATCTCCTGAACCGGGTGACGAAAAAA
Source organism: bacterium BMS3Abin04 (assembly GCA_002898175.1). Taxonomy (GTDB): domain Bacteria; phylum Bacteroidota; class Ignavibacteria; order Ignavibacteriales; family Melioribacteraceae; genus BMS3ABIN04. The sequence continues at coordinate 1,031 of BDSW01000306.1, read as the reverse complement.
TAATTGCATTATCCGAAAATCATCCTGATCCCCGTGAAACATTATTCTATGCTCTACCGGTTTCGAATGATGAATACGTTGAACGCATTCAAAATTACAAAAAGGATTCTCGTATAATATTTTTTACTGTCTGCTCGGTTAGTCCCGATACACCAATTGGCTGCACTGCTTTTTTCAGAATTGATTGGGTTGGAAGAATGGCTACATTTTATATTGCAATTGCCGAAAAAGAAAATTGGTCAAAAGGATTTGGGAAAGAAACCACACAGTTAATGGTTGATTATGCTTTTGAAACGCTCAACTTAAACCGTATCCAGCTGCACGTTACGGTTGAGAATAAAAGAGCGGTAAAAGTTTATAAAGATATCGGTTTTAAAATTGAAGGAACAATGAAACAAGCAATGTTTCATCAAAATCATTACAGTGATTTTTATCTAATGGCAATGCTAAAAGAAGAATGGGAAAAAATTAAAGCTTAATTTCAACAGGATTATTAATGCAGGCAATTGAATTTATTCTCTATGTATCCGATCAAATTTTAAGTAAAGAATTTTACAGTAAAGTTTTAGAGTTAAAACCAATATTAGATGTACCGGGAATGACCGAGTTTACTTTAAGTGAGAATGTAAAACTCGGGTTAATGCCTAATGATGGAATCGCGAAAATCTTAACACCCAAAGCTCCTCATCCTGTAAAAGGACAAGGAATCCCGAGATGCGAATTATATTTAGTCTTCGATACTATTGAAGAATATTTTGAAAGGGCAATTCAATTCGGCGGGAAAGAAGTAAGTCCTATTAAACAACGCGATTGGGGCGATATTGTTGGATATGTTTCAGACCCGGACGGTCATATTTTAGCATTTGCAAAGAAACAAAGCTAAAAATTCTTTAATCATTCCGGCTATATTATTATATTTCGGATATAAATATCCACAATTAAATACGAATTATGGCTAAACTACTTTTACTCGGGGACGAAGCAATAGCACAAGGTGCAATTGACGGTGGAATTTCCGGAATATATGCCTA
>BDSW01000305.1 GCA_002898175.1 bacterium BMS3Abin04 | reverse complement strand
TTGAAGAATTAGGTATTCCTACTATTGATGGAACCGAAGTAGAAAAAGACCATAGAAAAATTTGGAAAAAATTTGCTGAAAAGTTTTATCTTTTTTTAGGTACACCGACCAGTGTCTGGCTAACACATGAGCTTTTTACAGCTTTCGATATTAAAGAAAGATTGAATGCAGACAATGCCGAAATAATTTATGATACGATAGAAAAACGATTGCGTGAGCCCGATTTTTTACCTCGTAATTTATTCGAAAAATTTAATATCGAAGTTCTTTCTACAACAGATTCAGCGAGTGACAAACTTGAATATCATCAAATAATAAAAGATTCGGGTTGGAAAGGGAAAGTAATTCCTACATTTCGACCGGATGCAGCTGTTAATCTTGATAAGCCGAATTGGAAGTCTGAAATTGATAAACTATCAGAAGTTGTTGGAGAAACAATTGATTCTTTTTCGAAGTTTATTAATGCATTAGAAGAAAGAAGAATATTTTTTAAGAATATGGGTGCTGTCGCAACTGATCATGGTGTGCGTTCACCTTTTACATATCAGTTAAGTAAATCCGAAGCAGAAGCAATTTTTCAAAAAGCGCTTAGAGGAGAAGTAACTGAATCCGATGCGAAACTTTTTACTGCTAATATGCTTATGGAATTTGCACGAATGAGTATTGAAGACGGACTTGTTATGCAAATTCATCCAGGTTCTCTAAGAGATCATAATAATTTGATTTATGAAAAATTCGGTACTGACAAAGGTTGTGATATTCCCGAACAGACTGAATACACAAACAACTTGAAAGAATTACTGAATAAATACGGGAACAATTCAAGTCTTTCTATTATTTTATTTACACTCGACGAATCCACATATTCACGTGAATTAGCTCCGTTAGCCGGGCATTATCCCGCCTTAAAGTTAGGACCGCCATGGTGGTTTCACGATAGTATTCAAGGGATGATACGTTACCGACAAAGAGTTACCGAGACTGCCGGTTTTTTTAATACCGTAGGATTCAACGACGATACACGTGCATTTCTATCAATTCCAGCAAGACACGATGTTGCTCGAAGAGTAGATTCTAATTTCCTTGCCGGTCTGGTTACAAAACATATAATTACTTTTGACGAAGCTAAAATGCTCAGTAAAGAATTAGCTTATAATTTGGTTAAAAAAGGATATAAATTATGAATTTTATTGAGTTAAAAAAAATAATAATAAATAAAAAGGAGCATAATAGTTCGAAAATTAATTTTGAATTAATACTGGATAATAAAAAATTTATCGTTTTTTCAAACTCAGTTAGAATTGAAAAGTATTTTTGTCTTTTCGTAGTAAAGGAAAATAATTTCAATTTTTTTACAGTTGTTTTTAATAAAGCGGATTCAGATAAAATTAATTTCAGCGGGGAAGATGTAGAATTGAATGAAGAAGTAATTTTTCGAGAATGTCGGTTTAATCACGAAAACTCAAAGAAATTGCAAACTCAATTTAGTTTTCTTAAACCTAAAATAATTGGGTTGAATAACTCCTTTGGATTCGGAGACAGGCTCGGAATAGCGAATGCCGGTCATTTAAGAAGTTTGGCGGGTTTTGATTTTGAACCGGTACTTGCACAACAATCGATTCGTGAATTAACGAGGACACAACGTAAACCGAGCGATGTAATGGATGCTGCAGTTTTCGCTTGTTTGCAAGAAGGATGGACGAGCGGCTTTGGCGCGGATGCCGATCACTTAAAAACGAAAGAGGATATTCAGCTTATGTTGAAGGAGGGATACACTTTTTTTACATTCGATCCGAGTGATTTCGTTAACAACTATGCCGATACATTAGCTGAAGAAAAACTTAATGAGTTCCTAGATGACTTTGGATGGGGAAGATTTGAAACTTTCTTTGAAGAACTGAAGAAAACATATTGTAAGAAAAAACTGAACATCAACAATAGTAATCTTTCCCTTGAAGTTTCAGAGATGGAACTGAAGCGCGCATTGGTAAAATATGGGAATGCTCTGCTTCACATAAAAATATTGTATGAATATTTGTTGGAAATTAAAGCGCCACAAGAAGTTGAAGTTGAAATTTCAATTGATGAAACGGAGTCTGTTACTTCAGCTTTCGAGCACTATTTTATCGCTGATCAACTACATAGATTGGGAATTGATTATATTAGTCTTGCTCCTAGATTTATAGGCGATTTTGAAAAGGGTATTGATTACAAAGGAGATATTCAAGTATTTGAAGATGAATTTAAAAAGCATGTTTTAATTCTTAAACACTTTGGGGATTATAAACTATCGCTTCACTCCGGTTCCGATAAATTTACAGCTTATAAAATTATTGCCAAGTATGATATTCCAATCCACATCAAAACTGCAGGAACAAGTTATTTGGAAGCATTGAGAACTATAGCTTCGGTTAAGCCGGATTTATTTAGAGAAATTCTTGATTATTCAAGAACGCTTTATAACAAAGAAAAAAGAACATACCGCGTTTCAGCTTCCGTTGAAAAAACAAAACCGGCAGCGGAATATTCGGACACCGAATTACTTAATTTGCTGAATGATGATAATGCACGTCAAATCCTACATGTTACCTATGGAAGAATATTAACGGATAAGAACTCCAATGGAGAGTATCTTTTCAAAGAAAAATTATTTAGTGCACTTATTGAAAATCAAGATTTATATGATAAGTGTTTAACTAAACATTTTATTAAGCATTTATCACCTTTTAAGAAATAGAATGGAAGAAGAAATATTAAAAATAATACTAAAAAAGTAATTGCAAATATTAAAAATATAAATGTATGAGGTTGTAATGGAATATTCATTTGATAATATGAGAAATAAGGTTTGTGTTATTACCGGTGGTGGAGGTATTATCGGCAGCTTACTAGCTAAAGGTTTAGCTGCTGTTGGAATTAAAACGGCAATTATTGATATAGCAGAAGATTCGGCAAAAAAAGTTTCCAAAGAAATTAAAAATGAACTTGGGACTGATTCTATAGGTGTTAAAGGAGATGTTTTAAATGTTCAGTCAATGAATGATGCAAAAAAAACGATCAATGATTCTTTTGGCAAAATTGACTATCTAATTAATGGAGCCGGTGGTAATTCTCCTAAAGCTACAACAGCCGTTGAATTTATTGAAAAGGATTACAAATTTGAAGATACTTTTTTCGGACTTGATACTGACGGCTTTGATTTCGTATTTAGTTTAAATTTTAAAGGTACTGTAATTCCAACTATGGTAATAGCAAAAGAAATGATTACTAAACAGCAGGGAGTTATTGTCAATATTTCTTCAATGAATTCATTTCGACCTCTTACAAAGATTCCTGCTTATTCGGCAGCTAAAGCTTCAGTAAATAATTTTACCGAATGGCTTGCCGTACACTTTGCCAAAATGAATGTTAGGGTTAACGCTATAGCTCCGGGATTCTTTTTGACAAATCAAAATCGATTTTTGTTAATAGATGAAAAAACAAATGCATTAACTCCACGAGGCAAACAAATATTAAATGCTACTCCAATGAATAGATTCGGCTCTCCTGAAGAGCTTGTGGGGACAACTTTGTTTCTCTTATCCGATTTATCAAAATTTATAACAGGAGTAGTTATCCCGATTGACGGAGGATTTAATGCCTATTCGGGCGTTTAATTTATAAATAATAAAAAATATTTTTTTTAAAACAATTATTGAGCAATTATGAACATTCGATTAAAAGAAAAATTCAAGTATTCCTTAATAGTACCTACTAGTATTGGTGTGAGAATTTCACCTGTGAATGGCCAGCCAGTTTATAGTAGCGACAATTTCAAATTACAAGCGACAAGTGCAGAAACAAATGTAGCAAGTATTTCCTCCTATTTAGGATTACCTGTAAAGGTCTTAACAACTTTCGTTAAAGGCAGTCCGATTGCAAAATTTATAAAAAGCAATTTAAAATCACGCTTTATAGATTTTGAAGGAAAAGATATTGAGCAAGGTGGTCCGTGGGGATATCGCCACCAATTTAATATTGCAGATAGCGGGTTTGGTATGCGAGGACCTCGTGTTCATAATGACCGTGCCGGTGAAGTTGGTAAAACTCTTAATGTTAAAGATTTTGATCTTGATAGAATTTTCGGCGAAGAAGGGGTGCAGATAATTCATCTTTCAGGTTTGATCGCTTCGTTATCACCTGAAACAAGTAAATTTTGTCTTGAGTTATCACACGCTGCTAAAAAATATGGAACTCGGATTTCGTTCGATTTAAATTACAGAGCATCATTTTGGAAAGGACGAGAAAAAGAATTACGAGAGGCATTTACCGAAATTGCTTCTGTAGCTGATATTTTAGTGGGTAACGAAGAAGATTTTCAACTTTGTTTCGGAATTAAAGGACCGGAAGCCGGCGGGACAGAAATTGAAAAGAAGATTGATAACTTTAAAGAAATGATAGGCAGAGTTAAAGTTAAATTCCCAAATGCTTCTGTGTTTGCAACAACTCTCAGACAAGTTATCAGTACTAACAAACATTTATGGGGAGCAATTATGCTGGAAGGGGAAAATTGGCATATTGTAAAACCGCGCGAAATAAGTGTGATTGACCGAATCGGCGGAGGGGATGGATTTGTGGGCGGTTTACTTTACGGCATACTTAAAAATTGGGAACCGGAAAAATGGATTCAATTCGGTTGGGCAAGCGGAGCATTAGCAGTTACATTTTTAACAGATTATGCACAACCGGCCGATGAAGAAATGGTTTGGAGTATTTGGAGAGGAAATGCCCGGGTGCGAAGATAATCAGGAGAAATTTTAATGATTTACTATATTAAAGAGAATACAGATAGTTTTTTGACCGGTAAAGAAATTTATGAAGCAATAATCTCAACTTTAGATAAGATTAGACCTTCTAAAAAAGTGTTAGCGATCCCACCGGATTTTACACGCTTTTATTCTTACGCCGGAAAAATTACTGAGATGGTTTATAAGTATATCCCGGATAAATTAACGGATATTTTACCTGCTTTGGGGACACATACCGCAATGACAGAAGACCAAATAACTAAAATGTACGGCAGAATACCTCATGACATTTTTAGAGTACATAATTGGCGTAAAGACTTGGCTACACTCGGAATTGTACCGGGCGAATTTGTTGAAGAAGTTTCGGAAGGAAAAGTAAATTATGATTGGCCGGCGCAGGTAAATAAATTGCTGGTTGAAGGTGGTTATGATTTAATATTGTCAATCGGACAAGTGGTCCCTCATGAAGTTGTTGGGATGGCGAATTACAACAAAAATATTTTTGTTGGAACCGGCGGACAGGAAGGAATAAATAAAAGTCATTTCCTCGGTGCAGTTTACGGTATGGAAAGAATGATGGGAAGAGCGGATACGCCGGTAAGAAAAGTGCTGAACTATGCTTCGGATAATTATGCTAAAAATTTACCGATTGTTTACATACTCACGGTTATTGGAAAAACCTCAAACGGTGAATTAAAAGTCCAAGGCTTATTTATTGGTGATGACTATGAAACTTTTAAATGTGCAGCAGAATTATCCCTAAAAGTGAATTTTGTTATGTTAAATAAACCGCTTAAAAAAGTGATAACATATTTAGATCCAACGGAATTTAAATCAACCTGGTTGGGAAACAAAAGTATATACAGAACCAGAATGGCAATAGCAGATGATGGTGAATTGATTGTACTTGCTCCGGGATTAAAAGAATTTGGCGAGGACAAAGAAATTGACAGATTAATAAGAAAATATGGATATAAAACAACTCATGAAGTTTTGGAGTTCGTTAAAAAAAATGATGAGCTTAAAAATAATTTAAGCGCTGCAGCGCATCTAATTCACGGTTCATCTGAGAAAAGATTTAAAATTACTTATAGTCCGGGATTTTTAAGTAAGGATGAAATTGAAAGTGTAAATTATAATTACGCAGAATTAAAGGAAATGATTAATAGATATAATCCCAAAGAATTGCATGATGGTTTTAATATTATGCCGGATGGTGAAGAAATATTTTTTATATCAAATCCCGCTTTAGGCTTATGGGCATATAAAGAAAAGTTTAATAATTAATTGAGGATTAAAATGTATAATATCGGTTTGATTGGTGTTGGTGTAATGGGGCAGAACTTAGCTCTCAATATGGAAAGCAAAGGTTTTTCGCTTATAGTTTATGATTTGGATAAAGATAAAGTGCGGGACTTTTTAGCTACAAAAGCTAAGGGTAAAAATATAACAGCAGAAGATACTGTTGATAAATTTGTTAATTCGCTGGAATCTCCGAAAAAAATTATGTTCATGGTAAATGCCGGGAAACCGGTCGATAGTGTAATTACTAGCTTATTACCGCATTTAGAAAAGGGTGATGTTCTTATCGACGGCGGAAATTCAAATTTTCATGATACTATTAGAAGATATAATGAGTTGGAGAAGCAAGGC
>BDSW01000304.1 GCA_002898175.1 bacterium BMS3Abin04 | reverse complement strand
AGAATTGAGCTAGGTGAGATTGAATCAATCATGAATTTACATAAAGATGTCGAGCAATCAGTTGTTATCATTAGGGAATATCAACCCAATGTTAAAAAGCTTGTGGCATATTTTGTTTCGAATAATCATGAAATAAACAATGAAGAATTGGAGCAATATCTTTATGGAAAATTACCGGAATATATGATTCCAAGCTTTTTTGTTAAACTTGATAAAATTCCGTTAACACCAAACGGTAAAATTGATAGAAGAACTTTACCTGAGCCGAAAGTTACGGATACAATTTCTAAGGAAGAATTTATATCGCCTAAAACTGATAAAGAAAAAATATTAACTGAAGTATGGAAGGAAGTATTAGGATTTGAGAAGATAGGATTGAAAGATAATTTTTTCAAACTCGGAGGAGATTCAATAGTTGCAATTCAAATGATAGCAAAAGCAAAACAAAAAGGTTTGCAAATTTCTCCAGTAGAAATATTCCAAAATCAATCGTTGCAAAAATTAGCCATGGTTGCTAAAGAGGTTGATATTATTTCAGCTGAACAAGACGTTGTAATAGGTGACTCACCTTTAACCCCAATTCAACGTTACTTTTTTGATCAAAAATTTGCTGAGTCTAATCATTGGAATCAATCAATATTTTTAAAAGTAAATGAAACTTTGGATGAAGCTAAACTTAGAGAAGCTGTTAAAGAATTATTGACCCATCATGATGAATTAAGAGCAAGATTTGAAAAGAAAGATAATAAGTGGCAACAAAATATTGTAGAACCATCGGAAGAAATCCCTTTTGAAATTGTAGACTTGACTTCGACTAATTCTAATATGATTAAGCAAGCTATTGAAGAATACAATAAGAAATTCCAAACCTCACTCGATATTATAAACGGACCGGTCATAAAAATAGTTTATTATAAGGTTGGTAGAAGTGAATCGAGAATTTTGATTATTGTGCATCATCTTGTAATTGACGGAATATCTTGGAGGATTTTAATTGAAGATTTAATTACAGCTTATAATTTACTAATAGCAAATAAAAAGGTTATTCTTCCGCCAAAGAGTACATCATTTAAAGCTTGGGCTGAATTTATAAATGAGTTCGCAGATTCCGAAGTAATTAAAAAAGAAAAGGATTACTGGTTAGAGCAATCTGAAAGAACAATAAATCAAATTGAAAAAGATTTTAATAAAAAAGAAAATTTCGAAAATTCATATTTAAATAAAAGTATAACTTTGGATAAAGAAGAGACTGATTATTTATTAAAAGATATTCACGAAGTATATAATACCCAGATCAATGATATTCTACTTGCAGCACTATTAGTAGCGTATAATAAGTGGAAAGGGAAACGACAACTACTCATTCATCTTGAAGGACACGGAAGAGAACAGCTTTCATTAAAATATGATATTTCAAGAACTATCGGTTGGTTTACATCTCTATTCCCTGTGTTTCTGGATATGAGCGATGCAGTTGAAATTGGAGATATTATTAAATTAGTAAAAGAGAATTTACGTAGCATACCAAATAAAGGAATCGGTTATGGAATTTTAAGGTATTTGTCTTCAGATTCTAAATTGAAAGATAGACTCAAAGTCTTTGATGACGCTCAAATTACGTTTAATTATTTGGGTCAATTCGATCAATCTGTACCGGAAAATTCTCCTTTTGTTATGGCAACAGAAAGTAAAGGACCTGACCGCGGACTAAATAATATTAGAACAAGTTTAATCGATACTACCGCTGTGGTTTCTCAAGGTACAATGAGTATAGGTATATCAGCGAATAAAAATCAATTTAAGGGAGAGTCAATTATTGAATTTCTGGACGATTATAAAAATGCTTTACAAGATATAATCAATCATTGTAAAGGGAATGATAAAGTTGAATATACATCTTCAGATTTTGATCTTGTTGATTTGGAAGATGACCAATTAAGTTCTGTTTTAGATAAACTCAATAACCAAGACGATTAATAATGAATAAAAATATTAAAGATATATTACCGCTTACTCCAATGCAGCAAGGTATGCTGTTTCATAGTTTGTTAAATCCCGAAGCTGAAGTTTACACAGAGCAGTTAAGCTGCAGAATTAAAGGTGAATTAAATGTTGAAGCTTTAGAAAAAGCATGGGGAAAAGTTTTTGATCAACATGATGCTTTGCGTGCTTCTTTTATTTGGGAAGATTTAGAAAAACCGCTACAAGTAATTTATAAAAAAGTTAACCTGCCTTTTGAAGTTTTTGATTGGACAAATAACAGTGAGGAGGAAACAAATAAATTTATAGAAGAACTTTCAGCAAATGAAAGATCGGTAGGATTTAATTTATCAAAAACTCCGTTAACAAAATTTAAAATAATTAAACTAAAAAAAAATGAATATTATTTTATTTGGAGTTATCATCATATTCTTTTTGACGGATGGTCAACACCTATTATATTCAAAGACTTTCTTGATAATTATGACGCCATAGTTAATAACAATGAAGTTCGGATTATTCCGGCAAGATCATATAGAGATTTTATTGCTTATCTAAAAAATCAGGATGAATATAAACAAAAGAAATTTTGGGAAACATATCTTGCCGGATTTGAATCACCGGTAAAATTACCATATTCAAAATTCGGAATCTCCGCCAAAGGATATGAAAAAGAGAGAAGAATCTTACCCGATAAAATTTCAAAAAAGATTCATTCTTTTTCCAAAGAGAATAATATTACCTTAAATACACTTATACAAGCTGCATGGGCATTAGTCTTAAGTAAATATAACTCTGAAAATGATCTCCTTTATGGTGTTACTGTTTCCGGAAGATCTGCCGACTTGGAAGGAATTCAAAGTATAGTTGGATTGTTTATAAATACAATTCCTATTAGAATAAAAATTGATAACCATAAAAATATAATAGATTGGCTGAACGAAACGCAGCTATCATTTTCGGAATTACTGCAATATGAATATACACCACTTGTTAATATTCATAAATGGAGTAACATTCCCGGTACTGAAGAAATGTTTAAGAGTATTCTTGTTGTTGAGAATTACCCAATAGATGAATCAATTAAGAAAACTGAAAGTGAATTAAAGATAGAAAATTTACGAACGATAGAAAAAACAAATTATCCTCTTACATTAGTTGCCTCACCGGCAAAATCAATTGCATTTGATTTAGCATATCAAACCGAATACTTTGAGAAAGAAACAATTCTTCGTTTACTTGAACAACTTGAAAGAGCTATTAAATATTTTGTAAATAATTCGGATAATTCATTAAATAGAATATCTATTCTTTCTGATACTGAAAAACGATATATCGATAAGTGGAATTCAACTGAAAAACCTTTACCAAAGATCAACAAAATTCATAAATGGTTTGAAGTAATTGCTAATAGCCATCCAAACAATGCGGCTTTGGAATTTAAGGATAGTAGTATTACTTATTCTGAACTTAATGAAAAAGCAAATCGGCTGGGTAATTATTTAATTGAACAGGGCATTAATATAGAAGATATAGTTGGTATTTGTATAGATAAATCTTTTGAAATGGTAATCGCTTCTTTAGCAGTGCTTAAAGCCGGAGCAGCGTTTGTACCGTTAGACCCTTCTTATCCGAAAGAAAGATTAAACTACATCACTAAAGATGCTAAAGTTAAATTGCTTATCACTACTGAGGATAATGATAAAATATTTGAAGATAAAAATCTTAGAATAATAAATATTGAAAATGAGCAAAATACAATAGAATCATATTCTAATAATAATCCTGCAAAAGATATTTCGTCCTACAACCTAGCTTATGTGATTTATACTTCCGGTTCTACCGGTAAACCCAAAGGTGTAATGTTACAGCATAAAGGTTTCTGCAATTTAATTAAAAGAATGCACGAAGATTTTGTTGTTAAAGAATCTTCCAACGTTTTACAATTTGCTTCGTTCAGCTTTGATGCTTCCGTTGCGGAAATTTTTCTGCCTTTACTTAAGGGAGCAAAACTGTCAATTATTAATAAAGAAATAGCTATTGATCCTGATAAGTTGATCGGCTATATAAATGACCAAAATGTTACACATGCAACATTACCGCCATCATTGCTTTCAATTCTTGATGAAAATAAAATAGAAAAAGATAAAACATTTATCTCTGTCGGTGATGCTTGCAGTTGGGATATTACTGAAAGGTTTGGTGACAAAGTAAGATTCCTTAATGGTTATGGACCAACCGAAGCAACTGTTGGCACAACTTGGGATGTTGTAAAACCAAAACATAAAAATTATTCACTCACCGCACCAATCGGATTACCAATTGGTAATGCAAGAGTTTATTTGTTGGATAAAAATCTTAAAAAAGTCCCGATTGGTGGAATCGGTGAAATTTGTATTGGCGGGATCGGTTTGGCAAGAGGATATTATAACAAACCGGATTTAACCGCAGATAAATTTTTGCCCGATCCATTCAGCAATATTATCGGATCAAGAATGTATAGAAGCGGCGATGCGGCAAGATATTTGAGTGACGGAACAATTGAGTTTATCGGCAGAGTTGATTTTCAAGTAAAGATTAGAGGTTTTAGAATAGAGCTTGGAGAAATAGAAGCTCAATTAAATTCACTTGATTCGGTTAAAAACAGTATTGTAATTGCAAGCAAAGATAAACTCGGCAATGAAAAATTGATCGGATATATTATTTCAGATGAAAATGAGATTGACACGGATGTTATAAAAAATTTATTACGTGATAAATTACCGGAATATATGATTCCTTATGCAATAGTTCGGTTGGATGAGTTCCCCCTTACACCGAACGGTAAAGTTGATAGGAAAACACTTCCCAAACCTGATAACTTAGATACAAATGAATTGGATAAACTACCAGGCAATACAAAAGAAGAGATAATTGCAAATATTTGGAAAGATATATTAAAACTTCAACAAGTTGGAGTGAATCAAAACTTTTTTGAAATTGGCGGGCATTCACTTTTAGCAACTCAAGTAATATCAAGGCTAAATGAGTCTTTTAATATTCAACTGCCAATTAAGTATATTTTTGATTATCCAACTGTTTCTTCTTTGGCAAAAAAAATAGAAAAATATAAAGAAGACGGTAAAGAAAATTTACCGCCGATTGTAAAAGTAAACAGAGATAAAAAATTACCGTTATCTTTCTCGCAAAAACGTTTATGGTTCTTAAACGAATTAAAACCAAACGATCCTTCCTACAATATAACAAACGCTTTTAAACTAATTGGGGATTTAGATGAAGGCATTCTAATTAAAAGCGTAAATAAAGTTGTAAATAAACACGAAATCTTAAGGACGGTATTTATTGACGATCATGGACAACCTTCACAAAAGATATTAAAAGAAATAAACTTAGATATTAAGCATAACGACTTTAGCAATATGAGTGAAAAAGATGCCGAGTTCAATGCAAAAAATATCGCAATCAATGAAGCGCGTACAACTTTTAATTTAAGTAAAGGTCCATTATTAAAAATTATATTAATTAAACTTAATGAAAACGGCAGCATTTTAGTATTTACAATTCATCATATAATTGCAGACGGTTGGTCAATACCAATAATCATACGAGATATTGCGGAGTTTTATAACAAATTCAAAGAAAGCAAAGATATTAAGTTTAAAGAATTAGAAATTCAATATGCAGATTATGCTGCTTGGCAAAAATCATATTTGGAAAGTGATGTTTATAAAGATCAATTGGGTTATTGGAAGAATCATCTGAAAGGGATTCCACCTTTGCTCGCACTGCCTTTAGACAAACCAAGACCTTCCATTCAAACATTTAACGGGAATAAAATATCATTCATACTTGATCCGGAATTAACCGCTGCCTTAAATAAGGTAAGTCAAAAAGAAGGCGTTACGCTTTATATGACAATGCTGAGTGTATTTCAACTTTTACTTATGAAATATTCCAATCAAAATGATATTGTAATTGGAACACCTATTGCCGGAAGAAATAAAAAAGAATTGGAAAACTTGGTCGGATTTTTTGTTAATAATCTCGTAATTAGAACTATCTTTAATAATCAAATAACGTTCAAAAAGTTAATAAAGGAAGTAAGAACAACCTCTTTGGATGCTTATTCAAACCAAGATTTACCTTTCGAAAAATTAGTTGAAGAATTGCAGCCTGCTCGCGATATGAGTCACGCGCCAATTTTTCAAGTGATGTTCGTTTTCCAAAATATTCCGTTCGATGCAGTTAAAATATCCAATATTAAGTTGCGACCTATTGAAATTGAAACCGGTACAACCACTTTTGATTTGTCATTAACACTTTCAGAAGCAAATGATAAAATTATTGGAGTATTTGAATACAACACGGATTTATTTTATGAAAGTACTATTAAAAGATTTATTGAACATTATAAATTGTTATTGTTAAAACTCTCACGAAACATAAAATCTAAAATATCAAAAATTGAATTAGTTACAAATGAGGAAAAGATTAAGTTAATTAAAGAATTCAATAAAACGGGTTCAGTGTTCAATGACAAAATAACAGTAAATAAAGTATTCGAAAATATAGTAAGTGAAAATCCCGATAGTATTGCATTACGATTTACAGACCTGATTAAAAATATAAATGAAGAAATAACTTATACCGAATTAAACAAGAGAGCCAACCGGTTAGCACGCTTTTTAGCTTTGAACGGTTTATCAATTGAAGACAAAGTTGGAATATGTTTGGATCGTTCATTTGATTTACATACATCTGTGTTGGCAGTATTAAAAGCCGGAAGTGCGTTTCTTCCTATTGATCCTTATTACCCGAAAGAACGTATAAAATATATGGTAAAAGATTCCGGTTTAAAACTCATAATTACTACAAATGAGTATTTAGAAAAAATTCCTCAATCAGCAAATATTGCGATTATTCTTATTGATGAAGTGGAAGTTACGAAATTTTCTGATGTAAACTTGGAGCTTGATATTACTCCGGATAATCTCGCATATATAATCTACACATCCGGTTCAACCGGAATGCCGAAAGGAACGATGCTTGCACATAAAGGTTTATGTAATCTTGCAAATGTTCAGAAGAAAGCATTTGATATTTCAAACGAAAGTAGCGTAATGCAGTTTTCATCTTTAAGTTTTGATGCATCTGTTTGGGAAACGGTTATGGCATTGCTTAACGGAGCCTCGCTGCAATTAACAACTAAAGATATTGTTTCTTCCGGTAATGAATTATCGAATTTATTAGAAACCGAAAAAGTGACAACAATTACTTTGCCGCCATCAGTGCTTTCGGTTTTAGAATACAAGGAGTTGCCTAATCTAAAAACTATCATCACGGCCGGTGAAGCTGTTTCGAATGAGTTGGTTTTGCAATGGGGAAGTAACAGAAAGTTCTTTAATGCTTACGGCCCAACGGAAACAACGGTTTGTGCATCTATGTTTTTGTGTAACGAAAAAACTTATCCCAAAGGTCCGCCGATTGGCAAACCAATAGATAATTTCAGATTGTATATTCTTGATGAGAACTTAAACTTAGTACCGGGAGGTGTCCCGGGTGAGTTGTGTGTCGGCGGAGTGGGATTGGCACGCGGCTATTTAAACCGCCCCGATATAACGGCTGAAAAATTTATCCCGGATTTGTTCAGCGAAAAAAAAGGTGAACGAATTTACAGAACCGGAGATTTAGTAAAATACCTGCCGGACGGAAACATTGAGTTTCTCGGAAGAATTGATCATCAAGTAAAAGTAAGAGGGTTTAGAATTGAGTTAGGTGAAATTGATGCACAAGTAAGAAAAATAGAAAATGTTGTTGATACTACTGTGGTTGTTAGGGAAGACGGTACAAATGAAAAAAGAATTGTTGTTTATATTGTTTTATCAAGTGATGAAAATATGGATGTTCAAATGTACAGAAGCAAATTATCGGAAGTTCTTCCCGATTATATGATCCCCTCTGCATTTGTAAAATTAGACAAAATTCCTCTTACTCCAAATGGCAAGATTGATAAAACAGCATTACCGGTTCCAGAAATATCAAGTGCTGATTTAGGTGTTGAATACATTGAACCGAGGAATGAAATCGAAATTAAATTGGTGGAAATTGCAAAAGAACTTCTAAGTGCAGATAAGATCGGAGTTCTGGATAATTTCTTTATGTTAGGCGGCCATTCCCTTTTGGCAACTCAGTTTGTTTCGCATATAAGAGAGGAATTTAAGATTGAGTTACCGTTAAGGCAAATATTTGAAACCCCAACAATAGAAGGAATAGCTCTAGCTGTTAAGAAAACAATTAAAAATAAAAAGAATACTAAAATGCAACCGTCAATTAAAAAGATTTCACGCGAATCGATGAAAATAAATCGTTCCGATATTTCATAAGTAAATTAGAAAGACAAATTGTTAAATGGCAGAATCAAAAGAAGAAAATATAAATAAATCCAACGTTACGGAAGAAGCTGTTGTTTTTCCAACCTCTTATGCTCAGCGAAGAATGTGGTTTATGGATCAATTCGAACCGGGAAGTCCATACTACAATATTCCAATGGCAATGCGTCTTAAAGGAAAATTTGATTATAAAATATTTGAACGGACAATAAATGAAATTATAAGAAGACACGAAAGTTTAAGAACAACGTTCGCTAGTATCGACGGTAATCCCGTACAAGTTATAACAGAATCATTTACTCTCGACATGCCGATAATTGATCTATCGGGAGTACAAACCGAAAATGAAATTAGAATTAAAGATTTAGCACGAGAAGAAGCAAGAAAACCATTTGATATTTCAAAGCTGCCGCTCTTACGCGTAAGTATATTAAGAATAAACGAGGAGGACAACGTTGTACTTCTCACAATGCATCACATTGTTTCAGATGGTTGGTCGATGGGAATTCTTGCAAATGAAATAACTACTCTTTATCGGGCGTTCTATTTGAAGCAGCCGTCACCGTTACCTGAACTTGAAATACAGTATGCTGATTTTTCTTTTTGGCAACAGGAATATTTGCAAGGGGATGTTTTAAAAGAGCAGCTTGACTATTGGAAGAAACAGCTAAGTAATCCTCCTATTTTAGAATTACCGACCGATAAACCAAGGCCTAAAATCTGGACAAATGAAGGAGCGTCATTTACGGTTATAATTCCCGGGGAATTACTAAATGGAATTAAACAAGTCGGCTACCGGGAAGGAGCTACTTTGTTTATGACTTTAATGGCAGCATTTAAAATACTATTAGCAAGATATAGTGGTCAAGACGATATAACCGTCGGCACACCGATTGCAAATAGAACACTTAAAGAGACCGAGCCTTTAATAGGAATATTTATAAATACTTTAGTTTTAAGAACAACAATAAAAGATAATCCTACTTTCCTTGAGTTTCTAAGAGAAGAAAAGAAAGTTATTCTTGATGCTTATGAAAATCAGGATATCCCTTTTGAAATGATTGTCGACAAAATTCAGACCGATAGGGAATTGAGCTATTCCCCTCTATTTCAAGTAATGTTTATTTTACAAAATGCTCCGGTTAAAACTTCAATTGTTTCCGATTTGGATTTGGAGCCAATTAATATTGATATGGGAACCGCTACTTCAGACATTACTTTTTCTATCTCGGAAAATAAATCCGGTTTAAGTCTTTCCGTGGAGTACAACACCGATCTTTTTCATGAAGCAACGATACGCAGATTAACTTCGCATTATCAAAATATTTTACATGAAGTAGTTAACAACCCGAAAGCGAAGATAAATACATTACCTTTAATGAATAAAGTGGAGGTAAATGAAGTACTGTATAAATGGAACAATAAAAAATTAGAGTTAACATCAAATGTTTGTATTCATCATCTTTTTGAAAGATGGGCGGAAACTGTTCCAGATAGTATTGCTGTTGTTTTTGATGATGATTTTTATAGCTATAGTAAATTGAATGTTAAAGCAAATCAAATTGCAAACTATTTAATACAAAACGGAGTTAAGCCTGATACACTTATAGCCGTTTGTATGGATAAGTCTATTAATTTAATGGCTGCTGTACTTGCTGTATTAAAAGCCGGCGGTGCATATTTACCGGTTGATCCTTCGTATCCTCAAGAACGTATTGATTATATGCTTGCCGATTCTGATGTAAATTTTATAATCAGTGAAACTGTTAACAAAGATTTACTTAACAATAAAGATGTTAATATACTTTATCTTAGTGCAGATGAAACTCTAAAAGATTACTCGGCTGCTAATCCAAATGTTCAAATAGATGAAACAAACTTAGCTTATATGATTTACACTTCCGGCACGACAGGGAAAGCAAAAGGCACAATGATTAAACACGCAAGTTTGGTTAATGCTTATCTTGCTTGGGAGATGGATTACAATTTACTAGCGGAAGCGAGAAATCATTTACAAATGGCAAGCTTCTCTTTTGACGTGTTCTCCGGAGATTGGACCCGCGCACTTTGTTCCGGTGGTAAACTTGTTCTCGTTAAAAGAGAGATACTGTTGGATGCGGAAGCTCTTTATTATACTATGAAAAAAGAGGAAATCAATATTGCGGAATTTGTTCCTGCAGTATTGAGAAATTTAATTTCCTATCTTATTAATAAGGACTTAGACTTAAAATTTTTTAATGCTTTGATTGCCGGTTCGGATATTTGGTACGTTAAGGAATACAAAGAAATTAAAAAATTATGCGGTGATAGAACCAGACTTATAAATTCATTCGGTTTAACGGAAGCAACAATTGACACAACTTATTTTGAAGCCGATAATTTAAATATTTCGGAGGAACGTCTTGTTCCAATTGGGAAACCTTTTGCAAATATGCCGGTTTATATTCTTGATGAAATGTTAAATCCGGTTCCCATTGGAGTAAGGGGTGAATTATTTGTCGGAGGTATTGGAGTTGCACGGGGATATTTTAAACGTCCAGATTTAACAGCAGAGAAATTTATCCCCAATCCGTATTCCAATCAACCCGGTAAAAGAATGTATAGAACCGGGGATATTGCAAGATATCTTTCGGACGGTAACATTGAATTTCTTGGAAGAAAAGACCATCAAATTAAATTACGCGGACAGAGAATTGAACTAGGTGAAATAGAAACAGTTATCGGTAAATTTAATAGTATTAAAGATGTAGCTGTTATTGCAAGGGAAGATAAACCCGGGGATAAAAAATTAGTTGCATACATTGTCAGTAATTCAGATTCCGATATTGACACGAACGAATTACGAAAGGGTCTCCTTAATCAACTTCCCGAATATATGATTCCATCAGCATTTGTAATATTAGATGAATTACCGCTTACACCGAATGGTAAAGTAGATAGGAAGTCATTACCCAGACCGGATGAAGCACTTTTTAAAGAAGCTGTTGCAGTTGATTACGTTGCTCCGAGAAATCCGGTAGAAGAAGTAATTGTAAAAATATGGAGCGAAGTTCTAAACATTAACGTAATTGGAATATACAATAATTTCTTTTTGCTTGGCGGTCATTCGTTATTGGCAACACAAGTAATCTCGCGTATTAAAAAGCATTTGGAAGTAGCAATACCGCTTAGAACAATTTTTGAAACTCCAACCGTTTCGGCACTTGCTAAAGCGGTTGAGAAGGCAAAGCTTGTCCAAAAGGGAATTGATATTCCAAAACTAAAACCTATCCCGAGGACGGGTGATTTACCGCTTTCGTTTGCTCAGCAAAGGTTGTGGTTCTTAGAGCAGTTGGAACCTAACACTCCTTTTTACAATATCCCCGAAACCTATAGAATCAAGGGAAATTTGGATACCAATGCTTTAGAAAAAGCTGTTAACAGGATTATTGAAAGACACGAAACTCTTCGCTCATCTTTCCATTCAAAGAATGGAATACCTATTGTTAAAATTGAAAATAAAATTGATTTCAAATTGGAAATTATCGACCTAAGTAATTCCCATAACGAAAATAAAGAATCTGAAATAAATAAGATAATTAAAACAGAAAATAAAAGACCGATACCGTTAGTTAAAGCTCCATTGTTTAATCTAAAGTTGTTAAAGGTCGGCATTGATGAATATATTATCATTATGGTTATTCATCATATAATTTCCGATGATTGGTCGACCAAAGTCTTAATGCAGGAAATATCAATCCTTTATGATTCTTTTAAGCAGGAGATTCCATCAGCGCTTAACGAAATACCGATTCAATATGTCGATTATGCTGCTTGGCAAAAAGAATGGCTTTCGGGTAAAGTTTTAGATATGCAAGTTGAGTATTGGAAAAACCAACTCCGCAATATTCCCCCGGTTTTGGAATTACCGTCTGATAGACCAAGACCTGCTGTGCAAACATTCAACGGAAGTTATAAAGTTTTTGAGTTACCGGAATCTACTACCGAAATAATGGATAAATTTGCTCGTGAAGAAAGTGTTACTTCTTTTATGATTTTACTTTCCGCTTTTTATTCATTGATGTCTCGTTACAGTGGACAAAAAGATATTTGTGTTGGAACTCCGGTGGCTAATAGAACTCAAGATGAAGTGGAAAACTTAATTGGATTCTTTGTAAATACACTTGTGCTAAGAGGAGATTTATCGGGTAGACCGACATTTCGTCAATTGTTAAAACGCATACGCGAAATGTCTTTGGAGGCTTATGCACATCAAGATTTACCGTTTGAGCAAGTTGTAGAAATTGTGCAGCCCGAAAGAACATTAAGCCATTCACCCCTGTTCCAAGTGATGTTTACATTGCAAAATACTCCAAGACGTGAACGAAATCTGAATTCCGGAATTACTCTAAGTACAGTTGAAGCTCATAGCAATACATCAAAGTTTGACTTAACTTTATTTATGGTTGGAGAAGGTAAGCATTTTGGCGGAGCCTTTGAGTATAACACAGACTTGTTTGACGATACAACAATTGAAAGAATGATTACTCACTTCGAATTGTTGCTAAATAATCTCTTAAGAAATCCCGAAGTTCCAATCGAAAGGTTATCATTAATTAATAATGAAGAGAAATTACGAATAATAAATAGAACAAACATTGCCGATAAAATTGTTCAGCTTGAGAAATTTGTTCCGCAACAATTTATTGATGTAGTTTCTTCTTTTCCCAAGAATACTGCGGTAGTTTGTAATAATGAAAATTATACCTATCAACAATTGAATTCTGATTCTAACAAACTTGCTAATTATTTAATATCACTTGGAATTAAAAACGAATCTGTCGTTGGTATCTATTTAAGGAGATCATATCAAGATATAGTTGCTTTGCTTGGAATATTAAAAGCCGGAGCAGCTTATTTACCGCTTGAACCGAATTACCCGGTTGAAAGATTGGAGTTTATGATTACTGATTCCGGTACAAAATTTGTAATAACAGATAATACATTAAACAACACAATCGCAATCTCCGGGATTAACAAACTCAATCTTTCAACCTCATGGGAAGATATTGACAAAGAAGATAATAAATTTCCGGATGTTAAAATTGACGGAGAAAATTTAGCTTATATAATTTACACTTCCGGCTCTACAGGTAAACCTAAAGGAACATTAATTACACACAAAGGTTTTGCAAATTATTTGAGTTGGACTTTGCATACATATCCCATTGAAAAAGGAATTGGTTCCGTTGTACATTCAACACTTGCATTCGATGCAACAGTAACGGCAGTATATCCTGCATTGCTTAGCGGTAAAGCAATTCATCTTGTAACTGAAGAAAACGAGATTGACGGGTTAAAAAATATTTTATTAAATAACGAAAAATTCGGACTAGTAAAAATTACTCCGGCACATCTTGATGTTTTATCAAATTTAATTAAACCGGAAGAAGCAAATAATATTACGCATTCATTTATTATTGGCGGTGAAAATTTAACTTCTAAACAAATACATTTTTGGCAAGAGAATGCTCCGGAGACTTTATTGTTTAATGAATACGGACCGACAGAGAATGTTGTTGGCTGTATTGTTTATGAAGCAAGTCAATCTAAAGAAACCGGTTCAGTTCCAATTGGTAAAATAATTCCGGGAACACAAGCATATGTATTAGATTCCGAAATGGATATTTTACCAAAAGGAATTCCGGGGGAATTATATCTTGGTGGAATTGCACTTACGAGAGGATACAAAAACAGAGCAGATTTAACGGCAGAGAAATTTATTCCAAATCCTTTTACAAAAAATCCTGGTGAAAGATTATACAGGACAGGAGATCTGGTTAAGTTTAGAAATGACGGTAACCTAGAGTTTATTGGAAGAATAGATAACCAAGTAAAAGTGAGAGGTTACAGAATTGAACTTGGTGAAATTGAAGAAGTTTTGAGAAAGTTAGAAAACATTAGTGAGGCAGCTGTTGTAACAAGAGCCGGCACTTTGGATAATAAACAAATTGTAGCTTTTGTTGTTTCTAAAGAAAAAAGGAATAGCCGGTTATTAATTGATTCAATAAAAAAGAACATTTCAAAGTCTTTGCCGGACTATATGATTCCGAACTTTATAGAAGTTATTGATGAGTTGCCGTTAACTGCAAATGGTAAAGTTGATAAAAAAAGATTACCGAATATTAAAATAGAAAGAGATAGCGGTAGAGTTAAATATGTTGCACCGCGTAACACAACGGAGAAAAAGTTAGCTGGGATTTGGGAAGAAATACTTAAAGTTAAAAAAATTGGAGTTAAAGATAATTTCTTTGAACTTGGCGGACATTCGTTGCTAGTAACACAACTTATTGCAAGAGTTAGAGATTTATTGAATTTGGAATTGCCGGTTAAAGCAATTTTTGAAAAATCTACAATTGAAGATCTTGCACAAGAACTTGAAAATCTACAATTGGTTAGTAATCTTCCACCGCTTGTTAAATTTGGACAGAAAGATAAAATTCTTTTATCATTCAATCAACTGAGACTTTGGTTCTTGGAGCAGCTTAATCCCGGGCAAACAATTTACAATATGCAAAATGCAATGAAGATTAAAGGGGAATTTAATCTTGATAATCTTGAAAAAGCAATTAAGTATGTTGTAAGTAAACAGGAGCTTTTACGTACTACATTCAAAGATAATAATGGTGTCCCTTATCAAAGTATCAGTGATGATATGCACATCGATATTGAATATAAAGTTGTTCAAAACGAAGACGAAATAAATTCTATTCTTCTTAAAGATGCTAAAGAAACTTTTGATTTGGTAAATGGTCCGTTAATTCGTTTTAAAATTCTTTCCGGCAGTGCAAATGAGTATGTGATTGTTTTTACAATGCATCATATAATTTCAGACGGCTGGTCAATCAACATATTGATGGAAGAGATAATCAAAGCATATATGTACTATAGCGGAGAGAAAGGAGTAGAACTAGAAGAGTTGCCAATACAATATGCGGATTATGCGGCATGGCAAAGAAGTTGGTTGAAAG
>BDSW01000303.1 GCA_002898175.1 bacterium BMS3Abin04 | reverse complement strand
GGAAGGAAGCACTTTAATGAAAGAAGAATAGTTGTTGGTAATGATAGACTTGACATTGCTGCTGCTTTAGAACAATTGGATCCGTCAAAGATATTGGAAGCTTCACAAGTAGAAGAAAACGAAAGTAAAAATATTGTTTTTATGTTTAGCGGGCAGGGTTCTCAATATATTAATATGGGTAAAAAACTATATGAAAAGGAAAAAGTATTTAAAGAGAACTTTGATTATTGCAGTAATTATTTAAATGAAATTTTAGAAGTTGATTTACATAAAATAGTTTTTACCGATTCGCCTGATGGTTCTTATAATATAAATGATACCGAATTTACACAACCTCTTCTTTTTGTAATTGAATATTCAATGGCATGGCTCTTAATGAGCTGGGGAATAAATCCGGAATCTATGGTGGGTCATAGTATTGGCGAATATGTTGCTGCTTGTTTGTCCGGCGTTCTGTCTTTAGAAGAAGCCTTACGGTTGGTTGCTTTTAGAGGTAAGTTAATGCAATCATTAGAAAAAGGCGCTATGCTGAGCCTCAATCTTCCCGAAGTTGAAGTACAACCCTATTTAATTAATGGCGTTTCCCTTGCAGCTATTAATAGTGATAATTTAACTGTTTTGTCCGGGAGCTTAAACAATATTTCTAAGGTAGAGGGTATGCTAACTGAAAAGGGAATTAACTACAAAAAATTGCATACTTCCCATGCATTCCATTCTGAAATGATGGATTCAATAATTCCTGAATTTGAAAAAGAGGTAAGTAAAATAAACTTAAACCCGCCTGCAATACCTTATTTATCAAATGTTACAGGAACATGGATACAGGATTATGAAGCTACGGATCCAAAATATTATTCAAACCATTTAAGATATACTGTTAGATTCGCTGATAACATGAATGAACTTTTAAAGGATGAGAACAGGGTATTTATTGAAGTCGGTCCTGGTAATACACTCACTACTTTAACTAAAAATCTTATAAAGGCAAAGAACAGATTAGTATTGCCGTCAATGAAGCATCCAAAGGATAATTTTGATGATTATGCTTTTTTACTTGGGTCGTTAGGGCGTTTGTGGTTGAACGGAATTAATATTGATTGGGAAAAATTTTATAAGGAAGAAGATAAGCATAGAATATCTGTGCCGACATATCCGTTTGAAAGAAAGAGATATTGGTTAAAGGCCGGAAAGAGTTCATCATTGCTCGGTGGGAAAAGTTCGAAGAATGAACTTGACTGGATTTATGTGCAAACCTGGAAAAGAGATGAATTAAACAATGAATTGGGTCTGAAAGATCATAAAAATTATTTAATACTTTCTAAAAAAAGAAATGTTTTAATTAGCAAATTAATAGATTATCTGAATTCTGAGAAACAATCTATAACAAATATAATTCATCAAAGTAATCAAGATGAAGAATGCTTTTATTCAAAAGATGATTTTGTGGTTATGCTTCAAGATTTAGACAAATTGAATAAAATACCTGATACAATTTTTTGCTCAGCAAATAGTAAGCTTGATGATAAAATGAAAGTTCCTAAAAAGGCATCGAAATTAGCATTGCGTATGAACGCACTTATTGATTTAACAAGAGCAATTAAAGAAGTAGGAATAACAAAAAATATAAATATTGTTATTTTAACAAATTATTTATTTGATATTATAGGTAGTGAAATTTTAAATATCGATCAATCTTTACTACTCGGCGTGGCTAAAGTTGTAAATCAAGAATTTCCGAATTTAAAGTGCAGAATTATCGACATAGATAAAAATGTTAATAAAAAATTAGTTGAGTCTGTGTTAGATGAATCTGATTTTGAAAATAATAACATACTTACAGCCGTTAGAAATAATAAGAAATGGACCAGGGAATTTGAGAATATTCGCGGCAAGGTTAGTATGAAAGATAGATCATTATTACGCAATAATGGTATTTATTTAATTACCGGAGGATTAGGTAGAATTGGGTTAGCAATTGCTGGATATATAAGTGAAAATTATAAAGTTAAAATTGTTTTACTTAATCGAACAAGCAATTTAGAAAATAGCGGTGAAATTAAAAAAAGAATTGAACTGATTGAAAACAAAGGTTCTGAAATATTATTGATTGAAGGCGATGTAAGTGATCTTGGAAGTATGCAAAAGGGGATTGATAAAATTCAAAAAACATTCGGCAAGATTAATGGAATATTCCATGCTGCCGGTTTAACCGGCGACAAAGCATTTCAACCTATTGATTACTTAGATACAGAAAATATTTTTGAACAATTAAAAGCAAAAGTTGACGGTATAAATAATATAAATTATTTGATGGATAAAAGTGAATTGGATTTTGTTGTTCTTCAATCATCCATTGCATCGGTAGTGGGTGGAGTTGGTCTTGCTGCTTATGCTGCCGCTAATAATTATCTTAATTCTTTTGCTGAAAAGATGAATCGTGAAGACAACACAAAATGGATAAGCATTAATTGGGATACTTGGAATTTCCCCGGCGAACAACAGTCGGCAATCAAATCTAAGTTATACAAAAATTCATTATTGCCGAAGCAAGGATTAAATATTTTAGATAAAATACTTAAAACAAATATTAAAGGTTCTATAATTGTTTCCACAATAGACCTTCAAGAACGTATCTTTGAGCAAGATAAACCGGATAAAGAAAATAGAACCGATGAAACGGATATGCATGATCGTCCTAATATTCCGACACCGTATAAAGAAGCTTCATCTGATTTGGAATTAGATATCTTAAGAGTTTGGCAAAAATTATTAGGTATTGGAAAGATTGGTATATATGATAATTTTTTTGAATTAGGCGGCAATTCACTTCTTGGAACTCAGTTGGTTTCGGACTTAAGACAAGAGTTTCAAGTTGAACTACCGTTACAATCTTTATTTGAAGACCCGACTATAAACGGTGTAGCAAAAATTATTATTGAGGAGCAAACGCATGTAAATGAAAAAGCTGCCGCAATCAAAAATGTTCTGGATAACATTGAAAATCTTTCGGATGAAGAAGTAGAGAAAATGTTAAAAGAAAGGGAGCAAAGTTAAATGGAAGATTTTATCAAAAATTATTCGAACTTATCTTCCGCAAAACAAAGGTTAGTTGAATCAATGCTGAAGGAAAAGGGGATTGAGATTTCTGATGTTGCAATCTTACCCCAAAAGCGAAATGGAAAACCTTTTCCTGCATCTTTTGCTCAGAAGAGACTTTGGTTTCTTGAACAGTTTGAGCCTGGAAGTCCGCTTTACATCATTCCGCTAGGAGTAAAAATCAGAGGTTCGCTAAATAACTCAATATTAACCGATGCTATTAAAAAAATTGTTGAACGGCACGAAGTCTTGCGAACTTCCTTCGATTCAATTGATGGAGAAGTTTACCAGCTTATTCATGAAGAAATTAAAGTCGATGTTATTCCAATTGATATTTCCGCAGAAAAAGACTTGGAAGAAAAGTTAAATGAAATAGTTATTACGGAAAGCATAAAACCTTTTGACTTAACACGGTATCCATTGTTCAGAATTGTTATGATTAGGCTGAATGAAAATGAACAAGTTTTACTTATCCCGATGCATCATATAATTTCAGATAATTGGTCAACTGCGGTTTTTGTTAAAGAACTTCTTCAGATTTATAAAGCTTTAGATAAAGACGAACAAATCGATCTGGAACCTTTACCAATTCAATATGCTGATTTTTCCGTTTGGCAGCTGGAAAGGTTTAAGAAAAATCTTTATGAAGAACAAACAAATTATTGGGTGAAAAAATTAACCAATAGTAATACAGTCCTAGATATTATTACTGATTATCAACATCCGGCAGTTCAAACTTTTAAAGGTTCATTCGAGTTGTTTGAAATTTCCGGTGATGTTTTCGACAAGCTTATTCAACTTTCCAAAAGTACTGATTCAACTCTTTTTATGATTTTGATTTCAGCATTTCAAATTATGTTGTATCGTTATACAAATCAAGCCGACCAGAATATCGGGACACCAATTGCAAACAGAAACAGAGCTGAGATAGAAAGCTTAATCGGATTTTTCATTAATACGCTTGTTATCCGTGGAAACCTTTCCGGTAATCCGACATTTGAAGAATTACTGAAGCAAATAAAAAAAACTTCTCTGGAGGCATACCTAAACCAAGATGTACCGTTTGAAGATATTGTTGATAAGTTGAAATTAGAAAGGGACTTAAGTCATACGGCTTTATTTCAAGCAATGTTTGTCTTAAATAATGCCCGTATGGAAAAACTGAAATTGCCCGGAATTGAATTTGATGTTTTAGATACCGATACAAAAACAACTAAGTTCGATTTGGTTTTATCAATAACGGAAAGTGAAAAAATACTTAAAGGTAAATTTGAATATAATACGGATTTATTTAAAAATTTTACTATTAAGAAATTAATAAAAGCTTATCAAAAAATACTAACTGAAATTGCGGAAAATTCGGAATTGCATATTGAGGAAATAAAACTTGCCGATGAAGATAACCTTTCACTCCTCATTGGTGAAGTACACGATCCTGTTGACGGCATTGATGTTTGTAGTTTGGTAGAAGCTGCAGCTAATAAATATCCGGATAAACTTGCTGTTAGTTCAAAAGAACAACGTGTTTCATATTCTGAGTTAGTTGGAAAAATTAACAGACTTGCAAATCACCTTATAGATAAAGGGGTTGTGCACAATGATATTGTAGCGGTTTACTTTGATAGAACAACAGAATATATCATTTCAATGCTTGCAATTATGAAGATTGGTGCTGTATATCTTCCTTTGGATGTTGATTATCCGACTGAAAGATTAAATTATTTGTTAAAAGATTCCGAAGCAAAGTTTATCATTTCAAAAAATGAATATTTTGGAGATTTAGAAAATTATGATTGCCAAGTTATTGATAGTGACAAATATGAATCTGATGATAGGGTTCGCCCTCTTATTAGTAAACCGGAAAGCGGAGATACTGCTTATATAATTTATACTTCCGGCTCTACAGGCAAGCCAAAAGGTGTTGAAGTATCACACAAAGCTTTGGCACACCATACCTTAATTATGCAAAAGCATTTTAATGTAACATCAGACGATAAAGAATTAGAATTTGCCGCTTTTAATTTTGATGCATCAATAGAACAAATATTAATCCCGTTGGTCAGTGGGGCGCAACTCTTTATTAGAGAT
>BDSW01000302.1 GCA_002898175.1 bacterium BMS3Abin04 | reverse complement strand
TATTTCGGTGCTCATACTTATGAACGAATTGATAAACCGCGCGGGATTTTTTTTCATACTGATTGGCTAAGCAAAATAAAATAAAAGGTTGGAAAAATATGGATAATACAAAAACTTTACAGCTAAATACATTTTGGAGCGAGGTGTTGTTTTATACAGCCGGATTAGTACTTGTTTATCTTACTCCTGTACTGTCGCATCTATTTGCAATACCGCTGTATTATCTTGAACCAATGCGGATTATGGTTATTTTATCGTTAGTATATACAGGAAGATTCAATAGTTACGTCTTGGCTTTAACATTACCCGCGTTTTCTTATTTGGTATCCGGTCATCCGGCGTTTTATAAAGCCGGACTTATGACCGGTGAGTTAATATTAAATATTCTGATATTTGACATGCTCCATTCGAGAATTAAAAATTATTTTATAGTTGCATCGGCGAGTATTCTTTTATCAAAATTGATTTATTATCTGTTTAAATATGTTTTCATTTCTTATAGTTTGCTTTCCGGACGTTTTATTTCCACTCCAATTGTTATTCAACTTATTCTTATAATGTTACTTGGTCTTACTGTATTTTACTTATTGAATAAAAAACAAGGTGGAAAATGTTGAGAAAAAACCTTATAAAATATAAAATTGTTGTTGGTAGTATTGCCTTATTATTCTTATTGGTTAGTTGTGCTAAGGTGAGCAGCGTAAAACATTTACGATTAGCTCATGGTTTGGCTCCAACGCATCCTGTTCACAAGGCAATGCTTTATCTTTCGGAAAGAATGAAAGAAAAATCGAATGGAAAAGTAATAATAGATGTTTATCCAAGCCAGCAGCTCGGCACGGAAAGACAGTGTATTGAACTTTTGCAGATCGGCGGTTTGGCAATGACAAAAGTTTCGGCTTCGGTGTTAGAAGGGTTTGCTCCGGAATTCAAAGTTTTCAGTTTACCTTATATTTTTAGAGATGATGAACAGAAATTTAAAGTATTTGAAGGAAGTATTGGTAAAAAGCTGCTTCTCAGCCCGCAAAAATATCGTTTAAGAGGTTTGTGTTATTACGATGCCGGCAGCAGAAGTTTTTACACAAAAAACAAACCGATTTATAAGCCGAGCGATTTAATCGGGTTAAAAATTCGTACGCAGGAAAGTGCAACTTCTGTAAAAATGGTGAATGCTCTCGGTGCATCCGCAACTCCAATAGCTTGGGGTGAACTTTACACAGCTTTACAGCAAGGCGTTGTTGACGGCGCGGAAAATAATCCGCCAAGCTTTTATTTATCTCATCATTATGAGGTTTGTAAATACTATTCCCTTGACGAACATACTTCCGTTCCGGACGTTTTGCTAATCAGTACTGAAGTTTGGAGTGAACTAACACACCAAGAACAAAAATGGCTGCAGGAGTCTGCTGATGAATCATATCGGTATGAAAAAATACTTTGGCAAAAAGCTACTCAAAATGCCTTGGAAGAAGTTCAAAAAGCGGGAGTAAAAATTATTCATCCCGATAAGTCGCTCTTCGAAAAGAAAGTTCAACCTTTGATTGAGAGTTATAAAAACAATCCGGTGATTTATAATTTAATACAAAATATAAAAGCTGTAAAATAAGATGAATAAAGTAAAAAGACAATTAGATAATATTCTCAGCAAGATAGTCATTTTTATTATGGCTTTTATGGTAATCAATGTACTTTGGCAAGTTTTTTCAAGATTTGTTATGAAAAGCCCAAGTTCTTTTACAGAAGAATTAGCGAGGTACTTATTAATTTGGCTTGGTATTTTGGGTGCAAGTTATGCAACCGGACAAAAATTACATCTTGCAATTGATCTGCTGCCAACAAAACTAAAGGGAAAAAAGAAGTTGTATCTGGATATTATTATAGAACTCTGTATCTTAATATTTTCACTATCTGTTATGGTTATTGGAGGTGCCCGTCTTATGTTAATCACTTTTGATTTAAATCAAATATCGGCGGCATTGCAAATACCACTTGGTTATGTATATGTAGTTATTCCACTCAGCGGTTTAATTATGTCTTTTTACTCTTTGTTTTTTATTAGCAAAAATATTAAACAGTTAAAAATTATAAAATAAAATTATGGAATATATTGAAATAATAATTTTAGTAGTATCCTTTGTGGTATTGCTCTCAATCGGAGTTCCAATATCTTATAGTATTGGGATATCAAGTTTAGTAACTATGCTGTTCAGCATAAGTACGTTGCCTTCGTTAACTACTGTTGCGGAAAGAATGGCAACGGGGTTGGATAGTTTTGCTCTTCTTGCAATACCGTTTTTCATTTTTGCGGGACAAATAATGAATAGCGGCGGAATAGCGAGAAGATTAATAGATTTTGCTAAAGTTATAGTCGGTAAACTTCCCGGCGGATTAGCATTTGTAAATATTATCGCAGCAATGTTTTTTGGAGCAATATCGGGTTCTGCTGTTGCAGCAGCATCTGCTATCGGTGAAGTTATGACTCCGGAAATGGAAAGGGAAGGGTATGATAAATCTTTTTCTGCAGCTGTAAATATTACTTCAGCAACAACCGGATTAATTATTCCTCCTTCTAATATTTTAATAGTCTATTCACTTGCAAGCGGTGGAGTTTCAATTGCTGCTTTGTTTATTG